>JBDSBT010000290.1:0-4903 GCA_039921425.1 Gemmatimonadaceae bacterium
CCGAGCACCACGACCAACCTCGTGTGGAAACGTTCCGCCGCAAACTCGATGCTCCCGATCTGCGTTGCCGCGACGATGTTTCCAGCCACGCGAATGACGAACAGGTCGCCCAGGCCCTGGTCGAAGATCAACTCCGCCGGTACCCGGGAGTCTGAACAGCCGAGCACGATCGCGAACGGCTCCTGTGCCTCGGCGACCTCGGCGCGCCGGGCTTCGCCAACATGGTCGTGATTGCTTCTCGCTTCCGCAACGAAGCGGGCGTTTCCGGCGCGCAGCCGGTCTAGTGCTTCTTCAGCGGGGATCATGGTCTCTCACGATCGCAATTCCTGCGCTCGCACATCATCCGATTATCACGCAACCTGTGACATGCCCTACTCGAACGCAGCCAATCCCGTCACCGCCTGACCGATGATCAGGGTATGTATGTCGTGCGTTCCCTCGTATGTATAAACGCTCTCCAGATTCGCCATATGCCGCATGGACGCGTATTCGGCCAGGATTCCATTTGCGCCAAGGAGACGACGTGCCTCGCGAGCAATGTCAGTCGCGATGCTGACGTTGTTCCTCTTTGCGATTGACACCTGAGTCGGAGTGAAAACCCCAGCGTCCTTCAAGCGGCCAACGTGCAGCGACAATAGCTGCGCCTTCACAATCTCTGTGATCATATCGGCAAGACGCGCCTGTTGAATCTGGAATCCTCCAATCGGCTTCCCGAACATCACGCGATTCCCGGCATACGACAGCGCTTCTTCGTAACACGCCATCGCCGCGCCGATCGCTCCCCATGAAATCCCGTACCTTGCCTGCGTAAGGCACATCAACGGGCTTTTGATGCCGCCTGACTTGGGGAGAAGTGCATCGGCGGGAACGTGAACGTCCTGAAGCACGAGCTCGCTCGTGTCCGATGCGCGCAACGAGAGTTTTCCCTTCTGGTCTTTCGACGTGAATCCCGGCGTATTCGTCGGCACGATGAAACCGCGAATCGACGTGTCTTCCTTTGAATCACCCGTCTTTGCCCAGACAATCGCAACCTGCGCCGTGGATCCATTCGTAATCCACATTTTGGCGCCGTTGATGATCCAGCTGCCATCGGCCTGCTCTGTCGCCCTCGTGATCATTCCGGAAGGGTTCGAGCCATAGTCGGACTCGGTCAGACCAAAGCAACCAATGATTTCGCCGGCCGCCATCTTTGGCAGATAGTGCATTTTTTGCTCTTCGCTGCCAAACGCGTGGATCGGATACATCACAAGCGAGCCCTGCACCGACGCGAACGAGCGAACTCCGGAATCGCCGCGCTCCAATTCCTGGTTGATTAATCCGTACGCAACGTTGTTGAGGCCGGCGCATCCGTATTCCTCGGGCAGATTAGCGCCGAAGACGCCGAGCTCGGCCATCTGCGGAATGATCTCACGCGGGAATCGGCCTTCGACGTATGCCTTGCCGATGACGGGGATGACTTTCTCGTCCACGAACTGCCTGATGCTGTCGCGAACGGCGCGCTCTTCTTCGGAGAGCGCGTAATCGATGTTGTAAATGTCTTTGGAGGCCATCGAAGAAAGATAGTCGCGCCCGGGTTCAGCCTACCAGCGTCAGGCTACGTCGCGTCGCGCCTGAGGAGCAACTCCGACTTCTCGCGCCATCCGCCGAAATTCGCGGCCGTGATCGACCTTTCGGCCGGTCTCATCCTGCCATTGATGCACCATTTCGTGAAGCAGCGTGTGCTCCGCTTCATTCCATCCGTCGCGCCGAATGTGCCGGCGGCTGATGACGATTTCCGCGGGACGACCTTCCTGGCCCCGCCACGCGTAGTGTCCGAGCCGGCTCCTGAGGCGCCGGGACACGCGGATGCTTACCGTGCTCAGCTCGCCGCCAAATTTTTCCTCGTTCAGGCGCGCGTGGCGGTCGATGAGCTGGGCGGCATATGGCTCGTCAGCGGGATGCGTCTGTTGCAATGCCCGATGAGGCTTAGCACTACCGCGAGTGTGCGCCGGAATTCGATACGCGAGGAGCTCTCGCCGCGCGACCGCTCGTTTGCGACGCGTTCTCGCTGATACGAATTCGACAACCGCTCGAAGAGTGTCTTCGGGTGCCTCGAGAAATCCGCGATGTATTCGTACTTCGGTCGAAGTAAAACTCACGACGACCGTCCGATTCCGCGTCAACCTGACTTCATAGTGCCGGTCGAGTCCAAGTCTGACCAGGACTCTACGGAGATCGTCTCCCGATGTCGGTGGCGGTTCTAGCTCCAGCGGAAGCTGGAGCTGAAGTCCGCCTATCCCGATCAGCCGTCCGAGCGCTCGAAGCAACGATGGGGTCCGTGCAGGAAAGTTTTCTTGTCGTCCGACCAGATGCGCGTGGTGACGTCGATGGTTTCGGGGCCGATTTCGATCTCATTCACCGACGAAGGGCGTCCGCCACGAGAGCGATTGGACACCGTTCCGGCAGTCGAGATCACGGTTCCCTTCCTCGTGTGCTCTATGTAATGCACCGATTCCTGATGGTCGTGTCCGCAGAGAATCAAGTCGACGCCCATCGCCGCGAATCGGCCGAGGATTTTTTTTGTTCGCTTCAATCCGTGACGCTGTGAAAGCTCGCCCTTGACGGGGTTATGGTGCATCACGATCACGCGAGCATCTGTCGCAGGGCTTTTTTCGAAGGCGGCTTCGGCCTTGTCAAACTGCCCTGGGCGCAAGTCACCGATGATCGAGATGTCTCGCACGTTCCACGTGAGCGTTCGAGGCGTCACGCCCTGAGAAGTATTCAATCCGACGACAGTGGCGCCAGGCACATGAAGGACCGGTTCGAGATTCGTGGAGATGAACTTCATGTAGTTGGCGTACATCTGGGCGGAATCACCGAGCCCAAACGGGGCGCGCCACCATTTCACGTCGTGGTTACCTGGAACGACAATGACCTTGCTCACGCTTTGCGCGTCGCGAATGAACACCTGCGCGCGCTGGAACTCGCCGGCACGCGACCGCTGCGATAAGTCACCCGAAATCGCAACAACATCGAACCGGTCTTTCTGGATCAGCTGTTCGATTGCCTCTATTTGAGCCGGGACAGCGGGACGGCCGAAGTGGAGGTCGGAGACGTGAAAGATTGTAGTCACCGTCCCTCTCGTATCACCTACTGTGCCACCACCAGATGAGCAAAACGGGTAGCCACGGCGCGGGAAAGCCGGCGGAAGCCAAAGCCGGTCAGCAGGTCGGCGACCGGAAGGTCCGTCGGCGCAGGAGCCTCGATGGTATCAACCCAAAGCACTCTCGCACTCCGGGAATCCACCAACATCACCCTGAGGGCTGCTGATGCGCGGCCCGGACGATTGTCCACGTCCATCTCTATAGGTATTAGGACGTATCGCCCTTCCTGAAGTGCGACGAGCTGGCGAACCTGCGTGCCGAGCGGCTCAGGGAGAGGCGTGTCGCTCGCCTGAATTCGACGGATGGACTCGGCTGAAAGCTCGCGGGGATCCTGAATTAGTCCGCCATTTCGGATGGCGGCCGCTGTGATCGCACGCGCGAATGTCCACGACGCACCAACCCCTCGCTTCCTGAACGCATCCTCGAGCTCGTCGTCAACAAGCGTCAGGAGGTCACGGTTCATCATCGACAGCTCGTACTGGCCGGCCGGCGTGATAATACCGATGTACTGAGCGGGCAGTATGAGAAGCGGCCGGCCAGGCATACCGGAGAAGGCGCTTCTCGCCGGTTGAATTGCGTCCTTTGGCGTCGAAGCCGGAGACGCGCATCCGGCGGCGATTACCATCACGATTGCCGTCGCGAGAGCGGGGCCTGAAGTCAGCTTGATAGGGCGCATGGTCAGATTGCGGGAAACATAACCGATACGCAATTTCACCGCATACTCTCAATCGGTGGTGGAATGAGACGGCTTCTCCAGCCCGTTGTATTGGTCCTTCTCGCGCTTCTTGGCGCGGCGAGTTTCGCCCGGCTGGCACTTTCGCGCGGCGAGACTGTCAATGCAGCGTGGCTGCTGACTGCCGCTGTTTGCACATACATAATTGCCTATCGCGTTTACAGCAGGATCATCGCTGCGAAGATCTTCGCCCTGAACGATGACAGGCCAACGCCTGCTGTCAGGCTGAACGACGGGCGCGATTTTACTCCGACCAATAAGTGGATCGCATTCGGCCACCACTTCGCTGCGATCGCCGGCCCAGGTCCTCTCGTCGGCCCCACGCTTGCCGCACAGTTCGGATTTCTGCCCGGCGCACTCTGGATCATTGTCGGTGTTGCACTTGGTGGAGCTGTTCAGGATTGCGTAATCCTCTGCTCATCTCTGCGGCGCGACGGAAAGACGCTCGGCCAGATGGCAAAGGACGAAATCGGGCAGGTAGCAGGATACACGGCGCTTATAGCCGTTCTGGGAATTATGATCGTGCTGATCGCCGTTCTTGCGCTCGTCATCGTGAATGCGCTGAAAGCGAGTCCGTGGGGAGTGGTGACAATCGGCCTCACGATTCCAATCGCGCTGCTCATGGGCAGCTACATGCGCTGGATTCGTCCCCATCGCGTGCTCGAAGCAAGCGCGATTGGATTGGTTCTTCTCGTCCTTTCGCTCTATGTGGGACGATGGGTTGCGGAGAATCCAGCGCTCGCGCCGATGTTCACGCTGAGCGGCAAGACGATCGCGGTCCTGATCATGGTCTACGGATTCTTTGCGTCGGTGCTACCGGTGTGGCTGCTGCTTGCACCGCGCGACTACCTCTCTGCGTTCGTGAAGATCGGAGTCGTCGTCGCACTTGCCCTTGGCATCCTGATCGTGCTCCCGCCGCTTCAGATGCCGGCGTTGACGCAGTTCACCAACGGCACGGGACCTGTCTTCGCGGGAAAAGTGTTTCCGTTTGTGTTCATCACGATTGCGTGCGGATCGATTTCGGGAT
>JBDSBT010000291.1:0-10629 GCA_039921425.1 Gemmatimonadaceae bacterium
CGTCCAGTGAGCATGCGGGTCATGTCTCTTGCTGATGTAAACGGCGATTGCAGCACCAGTGCAAAGGGACGATGCCGGCTGGCGAGCTCTGCTGCGATAGCAGTGCCGAGGGAGTGGCCAAAAAACGAGATTCGGTCGGCGGGAACGTGAAGATCCCGGCGTGTAAAATTGTAAGCGGCATCGGAGTCGAGCTGCGAGCCCACATAGCCCGGCTTTCCGGAGAGCCCTGCATAGCCACGATACTCGGCAATCACGACCGCAAGTCCGGTTCGACTGAAAACCTCGTCAGCCCAACCGATTTGCCTTGCGGCCATGTCGGCGTTGCCGTGAAAGACGAGCAGCACGCCGGTCGATTTCCCAGGATCGCCGATAACATACGCAAACAGCGGTTGTCCGTCGGTCGCCTGGTAGTCTACGCGCAATGCATCTTCGGCCGAAGGGTAGGGCGGACCCTGTGGCTGGAACGCAATACGTTCCTGGAATACGGAAACAACCACAACGAACATCAGGATGAGAAGAACCGCGCCGGCCGCGGCAAGAACTAGGATAGACAGTGTCTTACTCCGGGCAATTGAGACCATACGGTGATTACGTTACTCTGCCTGAACTCCATCAATCTATGAGCATGCGTATACCTATTGAAAAGTTCGAGCTCGACAATGGACTGCGAGTAACATTGTCGCAGGACAATACAGCTCCGATTGTCGCAGTAAATCTCTGGTACCACGTCGGCTCAGCCAATGAAAAATCTGGCCGAACGGGTTTTGCTCATCTGTTCGAGCACATGCTATTTCAGGGATCGGAAAATGTAGGGGCCAACGAACATTTTGAGCTGATCCAGCGCGCCGGAGGAACACTCAACGGATCGACATGGCTGGAACGGACGAACTACTTCGAGACGGTTCCGTCAAATCAGCTGGCAATCGCACTGTGGCTCGAAGCCGATCGCATGGGTGGCCTGCTGCCGGCGATGAACCAGACTAAGCTCGATACCCAGCGAGACGTCGTAAAGAACGAGCGACGATGGTCGGTTGATAACCAACCCTATGGAACGTGCTGGGAGAAGCTCCAGGAGCTTTCATTTCCCGAGTCGCATCCGTTCCATCATTCGTTGATCGGGTCGATGGAAGATCTGTCCGAAGCATCGCTCGATGATGTTGCTCAGTTCTTTCGCACGTACTACACACCGGACAACGCCGTGTTGTCGATAGCTGGTGATTTTGACGCTGGAGAAGCAACAGCTCTCGTCAAGAAATACTTCGATCCAATTCCGAGAGGCGCTGGAAAGCCGGCTCTTCCAGTGATGGATCTTCCCCCAATCTTCAGCAAACCGCTTCGGAATGTCGTTGAAGATGACGTCAGCCTTTCGCGCATTTACATGGCCTTTCGATCGCCGATTTTCGGAAGCGATGAGTATTACCCTGCCAGCGTGACTGGTGCGATTCTCGGCATGCGGCGAGGAAGCCGGCTGTACCGATCGCTGGTCAGAGAAAGACAAACAGCGGCTGACGCAGCTGCCTTCACGTTCGATCTAGCAAAGGGCGCTGACCTTCTGGTAATAGACGTGACAGGACGGCCTGAAATATCGGCAGAAAGACTCGAACAGGAGATAGTAAATGAGCTCGACGCTCTTCTCCGCGACGGGGTTTCAGATGCTGAAGTCGAACGAGCTGTTGCGTTGATCCAGACAGACACGATTTCAGCAATGCAAACCGCCAGTGAGCGTGCCGACAGGTTGTCAATGTTCGCGACGCTCCTTGGCGATCCGAATATTGTGAACGATCAAGCCGAGAAGTACGCGGCTGTCACAACGGATCGCGTCAACAGATTCATTCAGGAGCGCCTGATACCAGGGAACAGGGCGACGCTCGTCTACGTTCCGCGGGTACAGTCCGAGTCGAGCGATTCAGAGACAGCGGTTTCATGAACCATACAAGACCCCAGCCAGGACTGCCGCGCGACTATCATTTTCCAAAATTCGAGATTCGATCGCTCGATAACGGAATCAGAATAATCATAGCCTCGGTCAGGAAACTGCCAGTCGTGACCGTTTTGGCCGTCATCGATGCAACGGCGGTGGCCGACCCCAAGGGGAAAGAAGGACTCGCAGAGCTGGTCGCACAGGCGCTTCGCGACGGAACGCCGGAAATAGACGGAAGTCGTCTTGTTCTCGAGCTGGAGCGTCTCGGGACATCGCTCGAAGCCGGCGCAGACTGGGACAGCACAGTCGCCAGCATGACCGTTCTACGCGACAAGCTCGAGGACGCGTTCAGGCTGTTCAGCGACGTAGTCATGTCGCCGGCCTTTCGCGCGGAAGACATCGACCGTCTCCGGGCCGAGCGATTGGCGGAGAGGCTACAGATTCTCGACGAGCCACGCGGCCTGGCAGAAGAATCATTCGCCCGATTTCTATATGCTGATGGGTCGCGCTTCGCAGAACCGATGAGCGGAAGCAGTGAATCAGTGACGGCGATCAGCCGAGAGGATGTGGTGGAGTTTCATGAGGCTAATTATGCTCCGGATGCAACCACCATAATCATCGCCGGAGATCTGAGTGCAGACGACGGGATGGCACTCGTAGAAAACGCATTCGGGAAGTGGAGCGGCAGAAGAGCGCCGAAGACGAAGGCGATAGATAGTCAGGGAAACGCGGTGATGGCATCGCAGATAGTATCAAAGGCCGACGCAGCGCAGGCGGAGCTTCGGATTGGACATGTTGGGGTGCCCCGGTCACATCAGGACTATTTCTCCATCGTTGTGATGAACGCGGTACTTGGTGGACTGTTCTCATCGCGGATCAATCTCAATCTCCGTGAGGCGCACGGGTACACCTACGGCGCGTCATCGTATTACGACTGGAGAAGGCAGGCAGGGCCGTTCGTCATCTCGACAGCAGTGCAGACTGAAGTCACGGGCAACGCGATAACGGAAACCCTGAAAGAAATCGATCGAATGCGGGGCGAAGAGATCGACGCCTCAGAGCTGTCGCTTGCGACGAGCTATCTCGAAGGTGTCTTTCCGATTCGGTACGAGACAACGGCGGCAATTGCTGCAGCGCTTGCGAACATGGTGACCTTCGAGCTGCCGGAAGACTATTACGACGTGTACAGGTCGAAAGTCAGCGCCGTTACGACTACGGACGTTCTGCATGCGGCGAAGGAGTACGTTAATCCGGAGCGACTGCAGATCGTGGTCGTTGGAGACACGGCGGCTTTAAAATCGCAGATAGAAGCACTGCAAATCGGTCAGCTTTCAGTGCTGGAAAACGTAACGCCATGAAGACCCGCGAGGATGGTCTCGCGAGTGGAGAGGCGTCGATTGGTCAGGTGGATTCGCGCCGAGTGTACACCGGGCGGGTAGTATCACTCGACGTAGACACGGTCCGTTTCCCAAACGGTGTAACCGCCGAGCTCGAGATGATTCGGCATTCCGGGGCAAGTGCGGTGGTCCCTCTTCTCGAAACGCCCGGTGAACCGGTAAAGGTTCTCCTGATCAGACAATACAGGTACGCCGCGGGCGGATTTCTCTATGAAATACCGGCGGGTCGTCTTGACGCCGGCGAGACACCGGAGCATTGCGCACATAGAGAGCTCAGGGAAGAGACAGGCTATACCACGGGTCGAATGGTCGCCCTGACGGCGATCTATACGACACCCGGATTTACGGACGAATTGATCCATCTTTTCCTGGCTGACGATCTGAAGCCCGGGCAATCCGCACTGGAGCCCGACGAAATTCTCGAACTCAAAGCGGTCTTTATGTCAGAAGCGCTGGAAATGATCCGGATCGGCGAGATTCAGGATGGAAAAACAATATCGGCGCTGCTCTTTGCGGCGCGGTTCCGAGAAATCGAGTAAACCCCAAACGCCCAGGACGCATCCAATAAAGCGGTGACACTCTGTTGGTGTCCCAATAAAGGGACAACGGCTGATAAATAACTGGACAACAAGCGCGCGCAATGCACGCTAAGTGTTTATGGAGCAACAATTTATAAATGTTCCATCATCGGCATACCGCGTGCATTACAGGGTGTTGCAAAGGGATCTCAACCAAGGAGGCTGCTTCAGTCCTTTCTTCGTCAGATTCTCATTTCTTGGGGGTAGCAACATGGCAAGCATCGCTCGTAAGCAGATAGTTCAATTTCAGGGAGCGACCGTCAGGGAACAGCTACACGCGATGGACGATGCAGGCGTCGTAACCGCGTTCCTAGACGGGGAAGAGAGAGCTTTTTCGGAGCTGGTCGAAAGGTATCAGACCCGGCTTTTGAACTTTGTCTACAGAACTATTGGAGATCGCGAGAAGGCCGAAGATCTGGTTCAGGAAGTCTTCATCCGCGTGTATCGGCATCTCCACCGGTTCGACCGGTCGAAGAAATTCTCGACCTGGGTGTATACGATCGCCTCAAACCTGGCGAAGAATGAACTGCGCAATCGCTCGCGGAACCCGCTGGTTCTTTTTCAAACCGTGCAGAAGAACTGGCAGGATGATGATCGTCCGCTCCAATTCGAGGACACGACGTCGCGGCCTGACGACATGTACAGGAAGCGCCATCTGAGGGAGATCGTCGAAGAGTCAGTGGCGAAGCTGCCAGAGCACCACAGGAATGTCTTCGTCCTGCGGGAGCTCGAGGGCAAGTCGTACGAGGAAATTGCGGAGATTACAGACTGCAACCTCGGGACGGTCAAGTCGCGCCTGAACAGGGCCAGAAATTCGTTTGCGGAGCTTGTTGCGCCGTACATGGACTAGGTAGCAGGTTAGGGAGATTCGGGAACCAGTGCCCAACACATGGGTACTGGTAACCGAACCTTCAACGTCGCCCAATGGACTGTCGGGAATTCCAGGAAAAACACTTCGCGTTTGTAGACGACACTCTGCCCGGCATCGAGCTGGTCGGAATGCAGCTTCATCTGACGGATTGCGAAGAATGCTCGCGGCGAGATTCGGCTGTTCGTCGTTCGCTGATGTTGTTCCGGAATCTGCCGCCGATTGAGCCGTCCGCAGACTTTTCGTCGAGACTGCATCATAAACTGGAGCTTGCAAAGGCAGCAGATGCGGCAGAAGTGAAAGGCTTCTCGCGCAAATTCAGCGCGGTGATTGCCGTTACGAGTGTCGTTATGCTCGGATACATCGGCCTCTCGCTCCGCCAGGTGGATTTTCCCCAGGAGCTGATTCTTCCGCCGGTTGTTGCCAGTATTCCGGAGTCTGCCGCCTCTCCAATGATGTCACCGGGCACAGCCATGTTGGCATCTGTGCCGGCTGGCCTTCCGATGTGGACCGCGGCCCTCTTCGCCGAGCAGGCACCCGTTCATTTCGTCTCGATCGACCTGGCGACTACCATCAGGTAGCAGGCGGGCCTGCCCGAAGTCGAGGGGTGGACCTTTATATTTGCAGAATGTCCGCGTCAGCCCTGAAGATCATGCGTGACGCCCTGAAGAGGGGCGTATTCGATGGGGCGTACTATATATGCGGCGAGGACGATTTTCAGAAAGAAGATGCGATGAGGCAGCTTACGGCTGCAGCAGTCGAGCCTGCCATGCGTGACTTTAATTTTGATGTCAGGCGCTCGCAGGACTTCGACACCAAGTCGCTTGACGCGGCGCTCTCAGCGGTTCCGATGATGGCGGACAGGCGTGTTCTCGTCATGAGGGACGTATCGGCGCTTCGGAAAGAGCCTCGAAAAATTCTCGACAAATACCTCAAGTCGCCGCTGCCCGATGTCATGGTGCTGATGGTGGAAACGTCCGGAGGAAAGACAGATACCGAGCTTGCCAGGAGCTGCACGCGTCTGGAATTCGATTCGCTTTCCGCTGATCGTATACCGAAGTGGATTGCACACTACGCATCTACCGAATTCCAGACGAAAATCACAACGGATGCGGCGGAGCTCCTTCAGGGGGCGGTGGGAACCGATCTTCACCAATTAGTCGGCGAGCTCGACAAGCTTGCAAGCTTTACCAACGGCCGGGAAATAACCGAAGCAGACGTGTCGGCTATTGTGGGAGTAAGGCGCGGCGAAACCATGGCCGATTTTCTAGATCAGGTTGCCAATCGAAATGCTTCGAGAGCTTCCGATCTCGTGCCACTGATTCTCAGTCAGCCGAAGACGAGCGCGGTGGCGCTCGTGATGGCGCTTGCGACTCAGACGATGGCTCTTTCGTGGGGAAGAGCGAAGCTGGATGAAGGCTTGTCGCAGGGACGTCTTCAGGGAGAATACTTTAACCTGCTCAAGCAAGCGGGCTCGGCTTTCACGGGGCGTCCGTGGGGGGCTGCTGCTGCTGCGTGGGCGAGTGCTACAAGCCGCTGGACACGACGATCGCTCGATCATTCCCTAGCGGTGCTTCTCGAGGCCGATATAGCGTTGAAGGATGCACGAATTTCGTCGGAAGAGCAGTTGATGGCAACGCTCGTCCTTGAAATGTGCATCGAAGATAACAGAAGCATTGCAGCATAACGGAAGGAGATGAACAGGATGTCAAAAATATTCTGGTTTATTGCAGCGACAGTCGCGTTTGCCACGGTGGCACCGGCACAGGAAACGGCGATTGTCAATCCCGTCTACAGACGAGCGCAAACCCTCGTCAACGACGGAAACGCCACGGCTGGCCGGGCGCTGGTTGACTCGATGGTGGCAGCCGCAGTCTCCGGTTCAAATGAGTACGCGGAAGCAGTCTTCTGGCGAGCGGTGCTTGCGAGCACCGCAGCTGACGCTGAAATGGACTATCGTCGAATTGTCGTTGACTATGCGAAGTCGCCCAGAGTTGAGGATGCGCTCATTCGTCTGGCGCAGCTTGAAATTGCGCGAGCCAATTATGACGGCGCACTGCGTCACCTGAATCTTCTAATCACCGATCATCCGGAGAGTCCGGCGCGAGGAAGAGCGGGATACTGGATTGCGCGTGCCCTGTTCGACAAGAACGATGTGCAGGGTGGGTGCGTCGCAACAGCGGACGCGCTCACAAGAACGAGCGAGGGTGATGCCGAGCTACGCAATCAGATCAACTATCTGAACCAGAGATGCGCTGGCGTGTCACTAACGCCGCCTGTCGCAGCAACGGTTTCACAGACACCAAATTCGGCTCCGCCTGCAGATACTGGATCGTCCGTTGGGCCGACAGCCAAGGTATTGACCGCTCCTTCTCCTGAAAAAACTGCAGTCAATACGCCGGTAGTGGATCGGACAGCAGTTGCTGTTCGTCCGCCAATATCAGAGATACCGACGCCAATCAGCAAGCCTCGACCGGTCGCCCCCAGCACAGTGGACAAGGTGCCGGTACTGGAGCCGCCAGCAAAGGCGACAAAACCCAACAGCCTCGCTGTATGGTCGGTGCAGATCGCTGCATACAACGCGAAAGCTCAGGCTGCCGCGATGGTCGCGAAGCTCAAGAAGACCGGGTACGAAGCGCGTGTTGATGGGACCGTCGCGCCGTTCAGGGTGAGGATCGGAAAATATGCGACGCAATCGCAGGCATCGGCTGTTCAGCGCTCCCTGAAGTCCAAGCAGATCACCGGAATTGTAGTGCAGGCCGAGACGCAGTGAGCCGCACGACATCAACGCCGTTGATGCTGCAGTACCGGGAAATAAAGGACCGTCATCAGAACGCGATTCTTTTTTTTCGGATGGGCGAGTTCTACGAAATGTTTTACGAGGATGCGGAAGTCGCATCGCGTGCTCTCGGGCTGACGCTTACATCGAGAAACAACGGTGGCGCTGCGGAGGTGCCGCTCGCCGGGATTCCGGTGAAAGCTGCTGCCGAATACCTGCGGCGCCTCGTTCAGCAGGGCTACCGAGTTGCGATCTGCGAACAGACAGAAGATCCAAAACAGGCGAAGGGAATAGTCAGGCGAGAAGTCGTCGAGACCATTACTCCAGGTGCGGCGTTTGCCGACGACATTCTGGATGGATCGCGCAACAATTTTCTCTGCGCAATTTTTCCGTCTGGAGAGGTGGTGGGGATTGCAGCGGCGGATGTGTCGACTGGTGAATTTCGGCTCATCATTACTGAAAGCGCTGATACCGAGGCGGTACTGTCACGCCTGGCTCCGCGTGAAATCCTTGTCATTCGGGGCGCAGATTCGTCGCTGAAACTTGCGCAGCCGAACCAGGACGAAGGTGCCCTGGTAACGGAGCGTGAAGCGTGGGAATTCGACGCGGCGCTCGCGTCTAGCGACATGGCGCGGCAATTCGCCGTCGCTTCTATCGAAGGACTTGGGCTCGGCGAACAGGATTCGCCCGCACTTGCGGCCGCCGGATCGCTGATGCGGTACATGCATGAGCTGCAGCCGGGTGGCGTACCCCATCTTGCAAGGCCGATCGTCGAGCGTCCTGGCGGCACCATGCCGCTTGATGAGATGACCCGGCGCAACCTCGAGCTCGTCGAATCGCTGCGTGGTGGTGACAACGGCGGAACGCTTCTGTCGGTTCTCGACAAGACGCTGACTCCGATGGGGTCACGGCTTCTAAATCAATGGCTACTTACTCCACTCACGGACGTAGACGGCATAAATGCCCGTCTCGATGCCGTAGATCTCTTTTCGCGCGAACCGATTTCTCGGGAAGAATTGCGCGATGCACTGGATGGGGTAAGAGATGTCGAGCGATTGGCAAGCAAAGCGGCAGCCGGCAGAGGTACTCCGCGTGATCTTCGGTCGCTTGGTGATTCACTTGCTCGTCTTCCACATGTTCGACAGGCTCTCGAGAAAGCCGCAGACACCGAGTCATTCGCAGACGGGCCGCTCGCTAGCCTCATGTCGAGATGGGACGGGTGCGCCGACATTTCGACAGATATCACCGACACCCTTGTAGAGCGTCCGCCCATCGCCATGGGTGATGAAGTGTGCATCAGGGAAGGAGTCGATTCCGGTCTCGACGAATGGAGATCATTACGTGATGGCGGAAAAGACTCGATCGCAAGAATCCAGATGGATGAGCGAGCACGAACGGGAATCAACTCGCTCAAGGTGGGTTACAACCGGGTGTTCGGCTATTTCATCGAGATAACCAACAGTTACGCGCATCTGGTTCCAGGGGACTATCAGCGCCGTCAGACGCTCACCGGCGCCGAACGGTATGTAACTCCGGCGCTCAAGGAGTTCGAAGAAAAAGTTTTGACTGCGGCGGAACGAATTGAAGAACGCGAGCGTCAAATCTTTGAAACGCTGCGCAAGAGGATTGGCGGGCACATTCGGAGACTACAATGTGTTGCGCAACTTGCGGCCGAGCTCGACGTGCTCTCGACGCTGGCTGAGGTATCGGAGCGAGAAGGTTACGTGCGCCCTGAGGTTACGGACACGTTCGACCTGGAGATTGTCGGTGGTCGTCATCCAGTCGTCGAGAGAATGATGGCGAAGGAGAAATTCATTCCCAACGACGTACGGCTGCCGGACGATGCACGGATGATCATTCTCACCGGGCCGAACATGTCCGGCAAATCGACCATTCTTCGCCAGATAGGATTGATCGTCCTGATGGCCCAGATTGGAAGCTTCGTCCCTGCACGCAGCGCAAAAATCGGGATCGTCGATCGGTTGTTTACGAGGGTGGGCGCGAGTGACAACCTGGTGCGTGGCCAGTCGACATTCATGGTGGAAATGTCGGAGACGAGCGCGATCCTACACACGGCGACCAGACGAAGCCTTGTGTTGCTGGATGAGATTGGACGTGGAACGTCAACATACGATGGCGTTTCGATAGCCTGGTCGGTCAGCGAGTATCTGCACGACCAGGTAAAATGCAAAACGGTATTCGCAACACACTATCATGAGCTCACGCAGCTCACTGATGAATTAGTAGCAGCCTGCAACTATAGTGTTGAAGTAAAGGAAGCCGGCGACCGTGTACTGTTTCTTCACCGGTTGGTTGCTGGCGGTGCGGACAGGTCTTACGGAATTGAAGTCGGCAGGCTTGCCGGGCTTCCCACAACTGTTCTCGAAAGGGCCAGAAAACTGCTTGCCCTCTTCGAGGGGGAGCAGATCGTGTCCGCTCTGGGACCGTCGGGTCGCAAAGGGAAACTGGAGCCGGTGCGAGCCGGTGCTGCTTCCAAAATGAACTCTCACGATCAACTTGGCTTGTTTGCTCTGACGCATCCGATCGTCGATGAATTGAAGAAAATGAATCCGGACGCCATCACGCCGCTCGAGGCTTTGGCGCTTATAAATCGGCTCGTTACCCGCGCGAAGCAGGGGTAGATTTATCGTAATGCGGATGAAATCCAGTATAGTCATGGCAGCATTAGTCGGAGCATCGATTGTCGGATGCCAGAAAGCGGATGGCGGAGCCGGCCAGAATTTCCCCGGATTGGGGCCGCGGCCAGATGTGCTGCCGGTAATGCTCAACAAGGAGCTTCCCTTCAGGTATCCTCCTTCGCTGTACGCGAAGAAGGTGCAGGCAAATGTGATGCTTCGGGTTTACATCGACAAAGAAGGCCAGCTCGTCGGGGAATCGACTCACGTTGCCGAAAGCTCAGGGTTCCCTCCGCTCGATTCAGCAGCCGTGAAAGGATCGACCGAGCTACGTTTCATTCCCGCCAAAACACACGGTGAGCCAGTGCCCGTGTCGATCCTGTTCCCGGTGTACTTCCGCCATCCGGAAGCACCACCTCTTCAAGGTGACACGATCCTGAAGAAAGCCAC
>JBDSBT010000292.1:0-9397 GCA_039921425.1 Gemmatimonadaceae bacterium
GGATCGTTTTCCTCTCTCGCCATGCTGTCTCTTCGGGCACTGTCGATTCCTGCCGAATCAGCTGCAACAGTCGAGTCCATCCGGTGCGTATTAATGGTGTCCCTCGATCGGCACGCGGCGGCCGACAGCAGACAAATCCCCACCGCGAGCAGGCGACCCTCTTTTATTGCCCGTCGCCTCATCGTGTAAGTCTCAGGAAAGGTTTCACAAGCTACAATTCCATGCGGTCAAAATTCCCGAACCCCATTATCATGAGGTTTCATTGTTCCGAATGACTCTCGCGGCAACGGCCTTTTGCGCCGCCGCTCTATCCGCTTCGCCCTCCCGAGCCAGCGCTCAGAATTTCACTGTACAGAAATACGAGATCGGAGGCGAGGGGGGAACGGATTACCTGGTGGCCGAGCCGGGAACCGGTCGCGTGTTCGTGTCCCGCGGGACGCACGTGATGGTAATCGACGGTCCGACGGGCAAGGTGATCGGTGACATTCCCGATACTCCGCGCATACACGGAATCGCGCTAGCGTCGAAGTGGAAACATGGATTCACCACGAACGGTGGCGACTCGACTGTCACGATGTTCGATCTGAAAACGCTCGCCGCAATCAAGAAGACCAGGATCCCCAACGGTGGCCTCGACGGCATCATGTACGATGATTTCTCGGATCGGATCATCCTCACGAATCACAGCCGTCCCATCGGCACCGCCGTAGCGCTCAACGCAAACACCGGCGAGATCGTCGGCGCGGCGGACCTCGAGGACAACGCACCCGAGGGCGCGGCAAGCGATGGAAAGGGAAAGCTCTTCGTCAACAACGAGAGCAAGAACACCATTCAGGTGCTCGACGCAAAGACCATGAAAGTTCTGTCATCCTGGGCAATCGCTCCGTGCGACGGACCGACCGGTATCGCCTACGATCGCGCGACAAATCGCATCTTCTCCGGCTGCGGCAAGCTTTCGGTTGTCGTGAATCCATCAAACGGAAAAGTCGTCGCCCAGATCACCAACGGCGACGGAGTAGACGCACTTGGGTACGATCCATCGCAGAAGCTGATTTACATCCCGGCCGGGCGCGATGGAAACGTCACCGTGGTTCGGCAGGACGCGGCGGACAAGTACACTGTCGTTGCAACGGTGCCGACGATGCGCGGCGCGAAGACAATCGCGGTCGATCCCGTCAAGCACATGGCGTACCTATTCCAGCCCGCGTACGGGCCAGCTCCAGCGCCCGCACCCGGATCACCCCCGCCTGCACCTGGAGCCCGCCCGCCCCGAGGACCAATCGTAGCAGCGTGGTTCTTCGCAATCAGTCACTAGGGCTTTTGGAAGGTCGAACGAAAAAAGAGGGCACCTCCGAGGAGGTGCCCTCTTTGATTCAGATGAACCCTCTAAATGTCGAGATTGCTCACGAACTTTGCATTCTGCTCGATGAACAATCTTCGCGGTTCCACATCATCGCCCATCAGAGTCTGAAACGTCTGGTCGGCAAGCACCGCATCCTCGAGCGTCACTTTAAGAATCGTTCGCGTCTCGGGATCCATGGTCGTTGACCAGAGCTGTCCCGGATTCATTTCGCCTAGACCTTTGTAGCGCTGGATGTTCACCGAGCCTCTTCCTTCGCCATTGCCCAGGCGGCTGACGTATTCGTCACGCTCCTTGTCGTCGTAGGCGTAGTACTCGTCCTTGCCCTTGGCAACCCGGTAGAGCGGCGGCTGAGCGATGTAGATGTAGCCCGCATCGATGAGCTCGGGCATCTGCCGATAGAAGAACGTCAGCAGAAGGGTTCTGATGTGAGCGCCGTCGACATCAGCGTCCGTCATCAGGATGATCTTGTGGTAGCGAACGTTTTCTACCGTGAACTCGTCCTTGATTCCGGCGCCGATCGCCGTAACGATGGTCCTGATTTCCTCGTTGCCGAGGATCTTGTCGATCCGCGCGCGCTCGACGTTGAGAATCTTTCCGCGAAGAGGAAGAATCGCCTGTGATGCGCGATTGCGTCCCTGCTTGGCCGATCCGCCGGCGCTGTCACCCTCTACGAGATAGATCTCGCAAAGAGCTGGATCACTGAGCGAACAGTCGGCGAGCTTCCCGGGAAGATTCCCAATGTCGAGCGCGGACTTCTTGCGCGTGAGATCGCGCGCCTTTCTTGCTGCTTCTCGAGCACGGGCGGCCGAGACCGCCTTCTCGATGACGATGTTCGCAACCCGCGGGTGTTCCTCGAGGTAAGCACCGAGCATTTCGTTGACGACCGTTTTGACCGCCCCCTCCACTTCGGAGTTGCCCAGCTTGGTCTTGGTCTGTCCTTCGAACTGCGGCTCGCGAACCTTCACGGACAGCACTGCCGTCAGACCTTCACGAACGTCGTCACCGCTAAGGACCGTCTCGCCACCCTTCTTGGTGGCATTCTTCGATGCGTAAGCGTTGATAGTACGCGTCAGCGCCGACTTGAAGCCGGTGAGATGCGTTCCGCCTTCATGCGTGTTGATGTTGTTGACGAAAGAAAAAACGTTTTCGTTGTAGCCGTCATTGTACTGGAACGCGACTTCGATCCCGACGTCGTCGCGCTCGGTCTCCATATAGACGACCTCGTTGTGAAGCGGCTTCCGCGCGGAGTTCAGATACTGCACCATCTCGCGCAGACCACCCTTCGCAAGGAACATCTCCACCTTCTCGTGACCTTCGCGTTCGTCACTGATGTGGATCTCGACGCCCTTGTTGAGGAACGACAGCTCGCGAAGCCTGTTCGCAAGCGTGTCGTAGTCGTAGTGAAGCTCCGTAAAGACTTCGGAGTCGGGCTTGAACCACACCTTGGTGCCGGTGTCCTTGAGTGCAACCTTGCTAAGCACCTGGAGCTTCGTGCGCGTGTAGCCGCGAACGAAATCCATGAAGTGCTCCTTGCCGTCGCGCTTGACCCACACCTTGAGTTGTTCCGATAGTGCGTTCACGACCGATACGCCGACGCCGTGAAGCCCTCCCGACACCTTGTACGTGTTCTTGTCGAACTTTCCGCCGGCATGAAGCACGGTCATCGCCAGCTCGACACCCGGAATTTTTTCGGTTGGATGAACATCAACCGGAATTCCGCGTCCGTCGTCGATTACGGTGATCGAATCGTCCGGGTGGATGATCACTTCGATGCGCTTTGCGTGCCCTGCCAGAGCTTCATCTATGGAGTTGTCAACGACCTCGTAAACGAGATGATGCAACCCGCGAGACGATGTTGACCCGATGTACATTCCAGGCCGCTTGCGCACGGCCTCGAGACCCTTCAGTACTTGAATCTGGCCCGCATCGTAACGCTGATCACCTTCGTTGGGAGACTTCGCCATGTGGTTGGAAAAAGAGCAAAAGGTAGGACCGAAAACAACCCGAACACATTGTCGTCGGCAACTTTGATAATCTAATGCTCGTAACGGTTTTCCGCAACGCAAAAAACGCGTTGTAACCCTTTGCCGAATAACGACTTAGCGGCGGAGCTGGAAACGGATTTTTCTAACCTTCTCTCGACCCTCAACGCTATTGAGCGCCGCTAGTAAATCCGGCTCCATCAACGAGAGCTCGGTCATCCAGGAATGGGTCGCGACAGCGACGAAAAGCGTCCCGTCAGGGGTGATGGAAAGCGGCTGAGTTACTGCCGCAATCTGGGCACCCACCACGTGCGGCCAATCGACGATTGCTTCGGTCTGCTCCATGCGCTTCGCGAGTCCGCGGTGCTTGAGAAATCCACTCAACGCTTCGGAGATGGGAACCGGCTTCCGCCGTTTGTCATTCACGCGGCGATGCCCGAAACAACGCCGGATCTGATTTCGCACCGTTCGAGTTCAAGAAGCTCTGTCGGGATGTCGGTCTCGCGCGGAACGACCAGAATTGTCTGACCGAGACCAGCTCCCCGCAACAACTCGAGAATGTTGGCCGAACGATGGACGTCCAACTCGGCGAATGGATCATCCAGCAGAAGGATTGGAGACACCCCTCGCGACTCCCTCAGTGTCTCGCCTTCGAGCATGCGAAGCGCGATCGCGGCCGTTCGCTGTTGTCCGGCGGATCCGAACACTCGAATCTCACGGCCGTCGAGCGTCAGCATCAGATCGTCGCGGTGCGGACCCGAATGCGTAATTCCGCGACGAATGTCATGTCGCCGTTGCCGCTCGAGCGCCTCGGAGAGTGCGGCGGCAGGATCGACTTCTTTCGCAGCCACGCTCGAGTATGACATCTTCAGAACGCCGCTTTCGCCGATCGCAGTGGTGAGCCGCGCAAACTCATCGCGCTTGTCGCTCACCCATTTCGATCGCTCGCAAAGCAAAGTCGCGCCGTGCTGTGCGAGCGCCGGTTCCCAGACCGAAACCGCGGACTCATCGCCAGATCGCGCCGCGTCTCGCAGAGCTGCGTTTCGTCTAGTGAGCGCTGCACGATAGTTCTGTAGAGCGGTCAGATACCTCCGCGAGGAAAGCGCGAGCACCAGATCGAGAAATCGCCGGCGATCGGCTGGGCCGCCGGCAATCAGCTGAATGTCACGCGGTGAGAACATCACCGACGGAAGAGATCCAAATGCATCGCTCAGTCTCGATGCGACCGATCCATCCTGAGTAACTCGTTTTCTCTTCCCGGCCGTTTCGAATCCGACGGACATCTCGTGCACGTCGTCGGTTGACGAGCTGGTCGATACAAAGAAGCCGCGCGCGCCGAAACGAACGAGATCCTGGTCGCGAGCCCCCCGTGAACTACGCAGCACCTGCATGTAATAGATGCTTTCGAGGAGGTTGGTTTTTCCCTGGCCGTTGTCGCCGATGATCGCCAATCCATCTTCAGGTACATCCAGATCCAGCCTCTCGAAATTCCGGAAATCGCGACACGAGAGGTGTCGCAACCATACCCGGCCCGGTGTCACCTACCGTTGAAAACGGGCGCGCGCTTCTCCAGAAACGCCTTCATTCCCTCGGTCATGTCATCTGTCGCTGCCAGCAAGCCGAAATGATTTGCCTCGAGCACGAGACCTTCTTCGAGCGACATTTCCAGCCCTCGATCGATTGCTTCGATGCACAGTGCGACTGCGAGAGGCCCGTTGGCGAGAATTGCATTCATCATCTCGAGCGCGGCACTCATCAGCTCCTCCGGAGTGACGATCTTGTTCACCAACCCTAGTCGGTACGCTTCCTCTGCGTCGATGATCTCGGCGGTCGTGATCAACTGAATAGCGCGGCCCTTTCCGATGAGGCGCGACAGGCGCTGCGTTCCGCCATAGCCAGGGCACGTGCCAAGCTTCACCTCGGGCTGACCGAACTTTGCCTTGTCCGACGCGATCCGAATGTGGCAGGCCAGGGCGAGCTCGCATCCGCCGCCAAGTGCAAAGCCATTCACCGCTGCGATGATCGGCTTCGGAGATGTCTCGAACCGCCGAAAGACATCCTGTCCACCGCGCGCCCGCGCTTTCGCTATGGTCGGTGTCTGGCTCGACAGCTCGCTGATGTCGGCGCCCGCGATGAACGCCCGTCCAGCGCCGGTGACGATCGCGCCGCCGATGTCATTGCGTGTCCTGATCTCGTCGATTGCCTGTCCGAGCTCGGCGATGGTCGCATCGTTGAGCGCATTGAGCTTGTCGGGGCGATTGACCGTCAGCGTCGCGATGCGGTTCTCAACCGCGAGAGTCAGAAATTGATAGGACATGGCGCGCGAGTTGAGGTGGGACTATCGAGGTTGTAATGTACGCGGCCGACTAGTCGTTCGCCTAACCGGAGCTGCATGGCAGAAAAATGGATTTGCAGAAAAGGCTCGAAGTCTGGCGGATTCCAATACTCCGCGCCGAACGGCAAGCGCATTCGCGACAAGAAAGTGCTCGAGCGAATCGACACGCTCCGAATTCCTCCTGCGTGGCGGGAAGTGCACATCGCGGTAAGCCCGCGAGCATCAATCCAGGCATGGGGCCTTGATGCTCGAGGCAGAAAACAGTATCGCTATCACCCCCGGGCCGTTCAGAAAGGTGAGATGCGGAAGTTCTACCGGGTCGCGCAGATGGGACGGGACCTTCCGCTTCTGCGAAAGGAATTTCACGCTGACCTGCGGCGGAAGGACTTCTCGGCCGAGCGAGTCGCCGCTGGAATCGTCCTGCTTATAGGCGAAGCCTTCATCAGGGTGGGCAGCGAGAAGTACGAAAAGGAGAACAACACTTTCGGGATTACGACTCTCGGCAAATCGCACGCAACAGTCGAGAACGACGTAGTGACGTTCAAGTATGTCGGTAAGCGCTCGATCAGCCACCGAACGGTCGTCACGAACGCGAAGCTTGCGAGATTAGTCGAGTCGCTGCTGCTGACACCTGGTGCCCGGTTATTTCGGTATCAGAAGGAGGGAGAAGGGGACTGGCTGAACATGGATGCTCGCGATGTCAACGAGTACATAGAAAAGGCGACAACCTTTCCGTATACAGCGAAAGACTTCCGTACCTGGGGCGGAACGTTGCGCGCTGCAACGGTGCTCTCCGAGATCGGATCTGGAAAGAACGAAAACAGCCGCAAGAAAGACGTGACCATGACCGTTCGCCTCGTCGCAAGTGAGCTGGGAAATACGCCAACCATCCTTAGAAAATCGTATGTGCATCCGGCGATCCTGGCGCGTTACCTCAAGAATGGAGCAAGGATTCAGCTGCCATCCGGAAAAGGAACACGAACGTCACCAACTGCGCATACTGCCGATGAAAAAGCGCTGATTGCCTTCCTGAACGAGCACGCTCCTGAGCGGCGCAAGGAACGCCGTGAGGAATGAGAGGCCGGTGACGACATGAAACACGTTCTCGCCATCGACGCTGGCACCACTGGCATCACCTGTCTCGTTGTTTCAGCGGAGGGGAAAATCGTAGGTCGGGGATACCGGGAAATCACCCAGTATTTTCCCGAGCCAGGGTGGGTCGAGCACGATGCTGCCGAGATCTTCGCGCGCGCGCTCGCGGCTGCGCGCGACGCGCTCGCTCAGGGTGCCGTCACGCCTGACACAATTGGAGTTACAAATCAGCGCGAGACGATCGTAGTTTGGAATCCGAAAACCGGCGAACCGCTTGCGCGCGCGATTGTGTGGCAGGATCGCCGAACCGCGGAACGGTGCCGCGAGTTGTCAGCGACACAGGCGAGCCACATCACGTCAATGACTGGCCTTCCGGTCGATCCCTATTTTTCGGCCACGAAGCTCGAGCTGCTTCTCTCGCGGAAGGAGATTGCGGCGCACGGAGATGATGTCCTCGCTGGCACCATCGACAGCTGGCTGATCTGGAAGTTGACGGACGGTGCTGTTCACGCCACCGATCCGACGAACGCTTCTCGCACATTGCTGTTCGACATCGACAGCCGTGACTGGAGCGACGAGCTATGCGGCATCTTCAATGTTCCGCGAGCCGTGCTTCCTGAAGTGCGTTCGTCGAGCGGTGATTTCGGAATCGCATCAGCCTCCCATTTTGGGCGTGCGATTCCAATCAACGGAGTCGCTGGTGACCAGCAGGCGGCGCTATTCGGCCAGGGATGCACGTCGGCGGGGGAAGGGAAGAATACTTACGGCACCGGGGCATTTCTCCTCCTCAACACGGGCGACCGCAGGCCTTCCCCCGTCGATGGCATCGTTGCGACGGTGGCATGTGATCCCAAAGGCGGATACGCGTATGCGCTCGAGGGGTCGATTTTCATCGCGGGTGCGGCGGTCCAGTGGCTTCGCGACGGACTGGGGATTATCGAGAACGCGGAAGTGTCAGAACCGCTCGCGAAAGGCCTCAGCTCAAACGACGGCGTCTATTTCGTCCCGGCGCTGACGGGCCTTGGCGCGCCGCACTGGAACCCAGACGCGCGCGGAACGATCGTCGGTCTGACGAGGGGGACAACTCGCGCCCATCTTGCACGTGCTGCTCTCGAATCGATGGCCTACGGAACCGCTGAGGTCCTCGATGCGATGAAAGAACGGAGTGGTTTTCCTTTCGATATCCTGCGCGTGGACGGCGGCGCGAGCGTCAATGGCTGGCTGATGCAATACCAGGCCGACATCATCGGTGTACCAGTCGAGCGACCCGAAATTGTCGAGACTACGGCCATGGGCGCCGCGGGACTCGCGGGTATCGCCTCCGGAGTGTGGAAAGACGCCGAGGAGTTCATGTCGGTCCGCCGCCATGTAAGATTTCATCCGCAGATTAGCGACTCAGATCGCTCTCGCCTGCGAGAAGGATGGAGTCGTGCGATTCGCACTGCGCTTTTTTGGGCCAACGATACACGCTCCATGGAGGAGCATTGACCAGATATTCCACCTTCAGAGGTGCCGCACTAATGATGAGCGTGGCGTCGAGTGCCGCGCTTGCACAGGCAACCACAACCGTTCCACCGACAACTGGGAAGTATATGGAGCAGCCGGCGACTCTTGTCACTGTAACGGGGACCATTTACGGCACGCTTGAAATGCCGGCAGCCACGAGGGCGGTGCCTGTGGTTCTTATCATCGCGGGGTCCGGTCCGACCGATCGTGACGGAAACTCCAGAGCGCTGCCGGGCCAGAACAACAGCCTCAAGCTGCTCGCCGATGGTCTGGCGGCACACGGAATCGCGAGCGTTCGCTACGACAAGCGTGGAATCGCAGCGAGCGCAAGCGCGGCCGGCAAGGAAGAAGACCTCCGTTTCGGCATGTATGTGGACGACGCCGCCGGGTGGTTGAAGCAGCTCCGCGCCGACAAGCGCTTCACCACGGTTTCTGTCGCGGGACACAGTGAGGGATCGTTGATCGGAATGATCGCGGCGCGCCAGGCCGGGGCGGATGGTTACATATCACTCGAGGGTGCTGGCCGGAAGCCGGCTCAGATCATTGTCGAGCAGATCACCAATCAGGTTTCTCCCGAGATCGTTGCGACATCGAAGCACATCATGGCGTTGATCGAAGCGGGGTTGCCTCCTGACACCACGACCATTCCCCCTATGCTCGCCCCGTTATTTCGCCCGAGCGTTCGGCCGTATCTCGTGTCGTGGTTCAAGTACGACCCGGCCCTCGAGATCGCCAAGCTGAAAATTCCCGCGCTGGTGGTGCAGGGAACGACGGACATCCAGACGAGCATGGCTGACGCGAAAGCGCTTGCCAATGGGTACCCGTCAGCCCGGTTCCTTCAGGTTGACGGAATGAACCATGTCTTGAAAAAAGCACCACCTGGAAGAGCGGACCAGATGCCTGTTTACTCGGACCCGACCATTCCAGTTGTGCCGAAGCTGATAGACGAGATGTCGGGCTTCGTGAACGGGCTGAAGCGAAGCCTGAATTCCGTACCCGCGGCGCATCCACCGATAGCCGACACGTTCGTGGGATCGGACAAGGTCAAACACTTCCTCATTTCCGGGTTTGTCGAGACCGTCGGATTCAGCGCCATGCAGCTTGCCGGAGCTGGTCGAG
>JBDSBT010000293.1:0-2387 GCA_039921425.1 Gemmatimonadaceae bacterium
GCCATCATGCCATCGCTCGCCGACCTCCCGGAGAAATGGCGCTGCTATCGAGTCAATGAATGTGACGAGTCCGTAGCTGGAGAGGTTACGGCGGAATATGGACTCGAGTCCGGCAGGATCGAGTGCATCGGTGAGCGCGATCGCCTGACCTACGAGGAACTCAGGCTCCCCAGCCGGAACGAACAAGGTCTGTGCAGCGGGGGCAGGCGGCGCGGTGCCCCTAACGATTTCCTCCAGCTTCGCCTTGCTCAGTGAAGCGACATGGCTGATGCCATGTCCCCCGCGAGTTGCACGTTGGAGGAGCGAGAGGAGCTCGATGTCCGCGTCGGAGTAGATCCGCTGGCCACCGGGCGACCTCTTCGGTTCGACCACACCAAATCTCCGTTCCCACACGCGCAAAACGTCCGGCGTGAGTCCGGTCCGGTCCGAGACGACTCCTATCGGGTGGCGTGCTTGGTTCGAGTTGGGCATACGCAATAATTCCGCTTTGTCGAGGTCATGTCAAGCTCAGTAACTGGACAGACTCTTGACAAGCCGAGGATCATCGGCTATAATAGATGGACAAGATATAGACACCACAGATACCCACAGCAAGGAAAAAAGATGAACGACATTGTCGGAGTTGCCGCAAACGCAGGCCAGTTCAACACTCTCGTCGCCGCAGTCAAGGCCGCTGGCCTCGCAGAGACGCTTCAGGGCGCTGGACCATTCACGGTCTTTGCTCCAACCGATGCAGCTTTCGGAAAGCTTCCCGAGGGCACAATCGAAGCGCTCCTCGCTGACAAGGAGAAGCTGACGGCAATTCTCACGTACCACGTTGTTTCAGGAAAGGTGATGGCTGCTGACATCGTCCAGGCAGGCGGAGCAGATCCAGCCACGGTCAACGGCGCACCGGTGAACATCACGCTTCGTGACGGGCAGGTATACGTGGACGGTGCGAAGGTTGTCACCGCCGACATCCAGGCGTCGAACGGGGTCATCCACGTGATCGACACTGTGATTATGCCGAGCATGGCGACTGCCAGTGCAGGGAATTAATTCCAGCAATTCCACTATGGGCGCGGGCGCGAGGAGAAGCTTCCTCGCGCCTGTTTCGTCGGTCGTGCGCCGCATGCTTGCTTCTCCAGAGCATGTCGTCGAGCGGCGCGTATGGGTTAGGCATCCGCTCGGCGACGTTTTCCCCTTCTTTGCGGCCGCCGAAAACCTCGAGCGGCTCACGCCACCTGAGGTGGGGTTCCGTATCCGGACTCCCCTGCCGATCGAGATGAAGCGCGGCGCGCTGATCGACTATACGATCAAGCTTTTTGGTTTTCCGTTGAAATGGCGCACCGAGATCACTGCGTGGAATCCGCCTTATTCGTTTGAGGACACGCAGCTTCGCGGACCGTATGCGAAGTGGGTTCACACGCACAGCTTTGTAGAGGAATCCGGCGGAACCACAATCGAAGACCGCGTCGTTTATTCATTGCCCTTTGGCCTGCTGGGTGGTATCGCACACCCGATCGTCGTGCGGCAACTGAAGCGAATATTCAGTTATCGCGAGAAAGTCCTGACTGCGCGATTCCGGCTGACGTAGGAGCCGGAGTCGCGTTGCCTTCGCCGCTGGTCACCGACAGCGGGCTCAGCTCGAGTGATCGAGCCCAATCAGGCTTGGTTCAGCCACTCCTTCCGATGTAAACAGGCCGACATACACATCATAAAAAACCGGCGTTGCCGCGATTCAATTTGCGTTGCATTTTCGAATCGTCACTAGAGGATCAGTGCCCGTTTGTGCGACACATGACATTCCGATATTCTACACAGGAGTGCTATGCCCGCTCCGCCGACATACCCGGGCGTTTTCGCCGGGGAAATCCCAAGCGGGGATCGGACGATCACTGGTGTCGCGACGTCTATCGCCGCCTTTGTTGGTCGAGCGGCCATGGGCCCTCCGGACAATCCGGTTACGATTACGAGCTTTGAAGATTACGTCCGGAACTTCGGAAAGCTCAGCCTCGACTATCCGCTCGGCTTCGTCGTACGGGATTTTTATTTGAACGGTGGCGCCCAGGCAATAGTCGTTCGCGTCTATAGAGCTCTGCCAGCTCAACCAGCCCCACCGGCAGCGCCGGCATCACCTGGCACTCCGCCCGCCCCCCCGCCGGCAACTGCATCACTCGCGGCGCTCGATGCAAAAGGACTCGCGCTCGAAGCAGCATCGCCCGGCGATTGGGGAAACACGCTACGCGTTCGAGTGACCAAAACCGACGCCGCGAAACTTACCGAAGTCGCAAAGGCTCTCAGCGTCCTCCCCGGGGAATTGTTCGACCTTGCGATTCACGACACCGCAACGGGCGTTACTGAGCAGTTCATGAATCTGACGGCAACGAAGCCGAGTGAGCGGCATG
>JBDSBT010000294.1:0-3197 GCA_039921425.1 Gemmatimonadaceae bacterium
TGCATTGACGGCGGACATGTCGACCTCATTGAACGTCGTGAGATGCGCCGTGTTGTGCTGCGATTGGAGCAGGTTCTCGGCGATTCTTTTTCGGCGCGTCGACATTTTTTCGCGCGTCTCGCGTTCGCCGGTAGCTGCAGTTGCTGATGGCGTGTTGATGCTCGGCGTCTGCCCCGAAGCTGGCGGTAACGCTACGGTTTCCGGTTTGGGCGCAGATGCAATGTGATCGAGAACGTCGGGCTTGCTGACGACTCCGCCGCGACCGGTTCCTGAAACGTTTCCGATGTCAGTGCCCGAATCGGCGGCCACTCGGCGAGCCGCCGGTGATGATTTGCCATCGGAGGTCGGTGCTGGCGGAGCTGCAACTGGGGCCCCGGCGGAACTCGCCGGAGTGCTGGCGGCTGCGACAGGTGCGGAAGGCGCCTCCGACCTGGCCGGTGCAGAAGCGCCGGCTGCGGACTCATCGAGTTCCGCCAGCAGCTGATCCACCTTCACGACGTCCCCTTCGGCGACGGCTTGAGACGTCAAGACGCCGGCTTTGGGCGCTGGCACTTCGACAGTGATCTTGTCAGTCTCGAGCTCGACGATCGTGTCGCCGCTGGCAACAACGTCGCCCTTTTTCTTCAGCCATCGCGACACGGTGGCTTCGACGATTGATTCACCGAGCGGAGGTACCTTGATGGATAGCATTACAATAGAAGCGAAATGAGAACGGACCCCGTATCTTCTGCCTTCGCCGCCTCGCCGGGCGGTGGAATCTCAATATAACGCTCGAGGTTTTCGTTGCGAGCACTCACCATCTCCGCTCACGGCGGAACAGACTGCCTGGAATACCGAACGGATGTCGCGGAACCGCATCCGTCGCCGGGGAATGTCCGCGTTCGGATCAAGGCTGCCGCGCTGAACCACCTCGATGTCTTCATGCTCGCCGGGCTCCCTGGAGTGAACATCGTCGCTCCGTGGGTGATGGGAGCAGACGGAGCAGGCGTGATCGACGAAATCGGCGAAGGCGTCGAAAATGTCGCCGTCGGTGATGCTGTCGTCATCAATCCCGGAATCAGCGATGGAACTTGCGAGTTCTGTCTTCGGGGTGAGCAATCAGAGTGCGTTCGATTCGGGCTGCTCGGAGAGCACCGTCCGGGGACTCTTGCGGATTACGTCGTCGTCCCGGCGCGGAACGTCAGAAGGCTCGCTCCAGGCGCTTCAATGGATGCCGCTGCCGCTTTTCTTCTCGCAACGCTTACCGCGTGGAGAATGGTCGTTACGAGAGCACGCGTCGTCCCCGGCGACGACGTCCTCATCTGGGGAATCGGCGGAGGTGTCGCTCAGGCAGCACTCCGAATCTGCAAGCAGATCGGGGCCCGAGTCTGGGTCACATCTGGAAGCGATGAAAAACTCGAGAAGGCCAAACTGATCGGAGCAGACGAAGTCCTGAACCATCGAACGATGAACGTTGGCAAGGAAATCCGTTCGCGGACCAGCAAGCGAGGGGTAAGCGTCGTGCTCGACAGCGTCGGCCAGGCAACCTGGGACGGGTCCCTGATCGCGCTCGGTCGCGCTGGCAGACTCGTGACGTGCGGTGGAACGTCAGGCGCGATCGTCGAGACCGACGTCCGCCGCCTTTTCTGGAATCAATGGACAATCATGGGATCTACCATGGGCAACGATTCCGAGTTTGATGCCGTCGTGCGCGAGTTCAATGAAGGGAGACTGCAGCCGGTGATCGATTCCGTTTTCAGCCTCGAAGACGGAAGGTCGGGCTATGAGCGAATGGAATCTGGCGAGCAGTTCGGCAAGATCGTCATTGAGGTGGCGGAATGACCGAACAGGCGCAGTACACAACAGACGAGTTGAAACAGATCCGCGAAGTTTTCGTTGGTGGTACCATGCCGGAGTGCCCCCGCTGCCACCTTCACATGACTGAGCGACCCATCGGCGGGGGCTCATTTGGGCTTGGGTATGCCCGGCGACGCGAGTGGCTCATTTGCCCGAATTGCCGTCGAAGTGCCATCTACGACATCAAACGCGGCACCCGCAATTAAGCGAGCGAACCTGCCGGGCGATTGCTATTGTTAACCTTGGTTTCTCCGCACTTTTCTCCAGAGCAAATCGTGGGCGACTCAACTCAGAGCTTCGGCGACCGGCTTCAGGAAAGCTTCGCACAACTATATCAGTACGTGCCGGCGCTGGTCGGGGCGCTTGTCATCCTGTTCGCCGGGTACCTCCTCGCGCGCCTGTTCGAGAAGGGAACGGAAAAAGTTCTCCGCCGCATCCGCTTCAACAGGATGCTCGAGCGCGGTGGAGTGATGGATGCGATGGAGCGTGCGGGCTCTCACCTGAACCCGACTCGCATCGCATCGAACCTGGTGTTCTGGTTCGTGATGTTCACCGTAATGCTGGTCGCTGCCAACGCGCTCGGGCTTCAGTCGCTGGCGAACGTGTTCAGTGAGCTGGTCAGTTACATCCCCAGCGTAATCGCCGCGATCGTCATCATCATCGTCGGTATCGTCCTGGGCGGTTTTGTCGGCGGCCTGATTATGGCTAGCGCCGGGGGTCTGCACGGCGGCCCAACACTAGCCCGTGTTGGCAAAGGCGGAGTAATTGTACTCGCGATCTTCATGGCTCTTCAGGAGCTGGGTGTCGCGAGCGAGATCGTCACTACAGCATTCGCGATCCTGTTCGGCGCGATCGCGCTCGCGATCGCGCTCTCATTCGGACTCGGCAACAGAGACCTCGCCGGAGAAATCACGCGCGAGTGGTATAATCGATACCGCGCGGAGCGCGAAGCGATCGACAAGGACAACGCCCAGCTCGATCTCGAGGATGAAGCAGAGGCAGCGGGATACGGCGGTCCGGCGCACTAGCTTTCAAACCTCCGGGTTTGGCAGCTAGCTCCGCTGCTGAGGTTGAGCGGCCTTGATTGCAGCCTCGATCTCGCGTGCATCGCCTTTCGACAGCCCGGTAATAACGATCGGCTGAGATCCTCCCGATGACTCGATCGTAATCGACGAGAACATCAGCCCATGTTGCGCCCTCACCGACGAGATATGATCGACGTTGATCGTCTCCTCCGTTGACCCGAGCCAGCGACTCTTCCTGTAGGTGATCTGGTGCCCCTCCACGTCGAGGGAAGTGCGAAAAATCCGGTTCCCTGAGGTCAATCGGCTGGATTTGTAGATCATCGTCTCATTTGAAAA
>JBDSBT010000295.1:0-9375 GCA_039921425.1 Gemmatimonadaceae bacterium
CCGGTAAGATCGAGCACCGCAGGCATCAGCTGACAGCTGACAGCTTCGGTTTCTGCACTACCCGCTCTTACCGGTAGCTGCTTTGCCTGCCTCGACACTGTCGTACCCGCTCTTACCGGTAGCTGCCTTGCCCGCCTCTAAGGTTTTCCAACACTAGACGCGCCCGTTCCGTAATCTCATCATTGAACCGATCGTTCAAGTCCCCACTCCCATTAGCCCCCACTCTTGAGAATGCGAATCAAAGCCCTCCTGCTCTCGGCCAGCGCGTTTGCGCTGTCAGTCGGTACGGCATCAGCCCAGCTCTCATCCCCGCTCGACTCCGCTTCGCTCGCCGCCTTCCGCTGGCGTAACATCGGGCCCGCCGTCATGGCCGGGAGAGTTACCGACATCGAAGTCGATCCTCGAAATTCGAAGATCTTCTACGTCGCCTCCGCCGCCGGCGGAATCTGGAAGACAATCAATAACGGAACGATGTTCTTCCCGCTGTTCGACAAGGAACGCGTCGTCTCCATGGGCGATCTCGCGATTGCACCGAGCAATGGCGACATCCTCTATGCGGGTACGGGTGAAGAGGACTCGCGAAATTCAATCTCGCCCGGTGGTGGCATTTACAAATCGACCGATGCGGGCAAGACATGGAAGCTGATGGGCCTCGAGAAGACTCAGCAGATCGGCCGCATCGTCGTCGATCCCCAGGATCCGAACATCGTCTACGTTTCTGCGCTTGGTCATGTGTGGGGGAGCAATCCCGAGCGCGGGTTGTACAAGACCACCGATGGCGGAGTGACGTGGAAGCTGTCGAAGTTCATCAGCGACAAGGCCGGTTTTGTCGACGTCGCGATGGATCCGAGCGATCACAACACCTTGTATGCAGCAAGCTGGGAGCGTTCGCGGGGACCATACTTCCTGAACAGCGGTGGTCCTGGAAGCGGCCTTTGGAAGACGACCGACGCCGGCACCACATGGACGGAAATCAAGGGTGGTGGATTTCCGGAGACGATGAAGGGTCGCATTGGGCTTGCGATCGCTCCATCGAACCCGAAGATGATTTATGCGTGGGTCGAAGCCGACACGCTGAAGCACGCAATGAAGAAGGGCGAAGTCGCCGATACGTCAAAGGCACAGAAACCGAACAGCGGCGTCTACCGCTCGACCGACGCAGGCGCAACGTGGACGCTGATGCAGCGGAATGCCGGCGACGCGCGCCCGTTCTATTACTCGCAGATTCGAGTTGATCCAAAGAATCCCGACCGCATCTATTGGATGTCGTCCGTGTTTCGCTTTTCTGACGACGGCGGAAAGACCGAGCGCCGCGGTGCGCTCTCGATTCACACTGACTGGCACGCGATGTGGATCGATCCAAAGGATACCGAGCACTTCATCATCGGTGATGATGGCGGAATTGCTGTCACATGGGACAGGGGCGGCACCTTCGAGTTCCCCAATATCTTTCCAATCGGGCAGTTTTACGCGGTCAGCTTCGACATGAGTAAGCCGTACCGGGTTTGCGGGGGCCTTCAGGACAATGGGACCTGGTGCGGACCGAGCCGCACAAAGAATCGGAACGGTGGCCTGAACTCTGACTGGTTCAACACCGGCGGCGGCGATGGCTTTTACTCGGCCATGGACCCCGTGAATCCGAACATTATCTACACCGAATCGCAGGGTGGCAATGCGTCTCGTCTCGACCTCGCTTCAGGGGCCCGCTATCCAATCATGCGCGGCTCGAGGGGAAGTGGGGCGGTGAATATTGAAGACTCGCTCATCGTCGCTCGGGGCGATACAACGCAACCGCTGAATCCTCGAATCAACTCGGCTCTCGCTGCGTTGCGTGCCAAGGCGTCTGCAGACACGGCGTCGCGGTATCGGTTCAACTGGTCAGCGCCCTACATGTTGTCCGCGCACTCGGCGTCGACGATTTACATGGGCGCCAATCGTGTTCTGCGCTCGCTCGATCGCGGCGACAACTTCTATCCGATCTCGCCCGACCTGTCGGCGAATGACACAATGCGCATCCGCGTGAGCACGAAGACGACCGGCGGTATCACATCCGACGCGACCGGCGCAGAGACGTACGGTACGATCACCGCATTGGCGGAATCGCCGGTGAGGCCGGGCATTCTCTACGCGGGCACGGATGACGGTAACGTGTGGATGACGTCAAATGATGGGGGAGCGTGGATAAATCTGACAAAACACTTTCCCGGTGCGCCGGTGAGGGGATGGATCAGCCGGATCGAGACTTCGCACTTTGATACTGCAACGGTTTACGTCGCGATCGATGCCCATCGGGACAACGACTTCCGTCCGTACCTGTACGTCTCGAGCGATTTCGGAAAAACGTTCCGGTCGATTTCAGGTAATCTTCCATCGGACGGTCCGGATTTCGTTCACGTGGTCCGTGAAGATCCGTCCAACCGTGACCTGCTCTTCGCCGGTACGGATGTTGGCGCGTATGTGTCGACCAATCGCGGTGCGTCGTGGCAGAAGTTCATGACTGATCTGCCGACAGTTCCTGTGCATGATCTGAAGATTCAGCCTCGCGACCACGAAATTATCGCGGCGACGCACGGACGCTCGATCTGGATTGCCGACATCGCTCCGCTCGAACAGATGTCCGACACCGTGATGAGGAAGGGCTCGTATTTCTTCCAGCCGACGCAGGCGTACGAGTACTCGCTGGTAACCACTCAGCAGTGGAACGGGAACAAGTTGTATGTCGCCGACAATCCACCGTACGGCGCCACGTTTACTTATCGGTTGACGGCTGGTGGCGCACGCGCGGATTCGGCTCATATCGTGATCACGGACGTGAAAGGCGATGTCGTTCGTCGGCTCACCGCTCCGGGGGGAGCAGGCGTTCACCGTATTTCATGGGATCTGCGCGGAATTCCGCGCGCGCTCGGCCCCGCTGGTATCAGGGACAGCATCAACGCGGCACGCGTTCGCAAGCAGCGTGAAGATTCAGTTCGTGCGACAGCCGGCAGTGATACGACTGGAGGCGGCCGCGGAATTCCGGGAATGGATACGACCGCTGTGCGTGCGATGCGCGACTCGATGAGCGCAATGCGCGCGCGGGGCGACACTGCCGGGATGCGTACGCTACGCGACCGGATGCAGGCAGAGGGTGGTGGTCGCCGGCCAGGTGGACGCGGGCAAGGCGGGCAGGGCGGCCCGGGTCAAGGTGGAATCAACCTTCGTCCAGCCGAGGCGCCGCCAGGCGCGGGTCAGGGCTTTCCGGGCGGCGGCGGTGGCGGAGGCGGCGGTGGACGTTTCGGCGGCGGAGCGAGAGCCGGCGCGCCGATTCGGGAGGGCGACTACCTCGTCACTATAACGGCGAATGGAACGACGATGAAGCGCGTCGTGCACGTCGAGCGCATCGGCGATATACCCGAGGATCAGGGCTTCGGCGGCGACGACGAAGATGCGGACGGCGATGGCGGAGATCCCTAAGATCGGTACCGCAGTGCCCGCCTGGCCATCCTTTACAGCTTCCTTACCACCCGCCAACTCCACGTTGACTCCAGCCGCGGTTTCGCATCCTAGATTTAAGTGATCGTGAAGTTCCTCCGCAGCCGAATGGATCACCCGGCTTCCCTCGAAGCGAAAACGAACTCCAACTCTCAGGACACCAATGCCTTCAGCAGGTCATTCTTCTGCCCGACGCGCCGCCCGGCATTTTCTGTCGGCCGCAGCGCTCGCGGCAACCGCCCCCGCTCTAGCAGCAGCGCAGTCAGCGCCAAAGGTCCACATCTCCTTTACCGAGGAGACTCTCCCAAACGGACTGCACGTCATTTACAGCGCCGACCATACCACGCCCGTGATCGCCGTCGAGATGATGTACAACGTCGCCTCCAAGAGCGAGAAGGTCGGCAAGACCGGCTTCGCGCACCTCTTCGAGCACATGATGTTCAAGGGCTCGCGCAACGTTCCCGATGGACAGCATGGCGCCTTGCTTGACAAGGCCGGCGCTCGCACCGGCGCCGACTACAACGGAACCACGTCGTGGGATCGCACGAACTATTTCGAGCAGCTTCCGTCGAACCAGCTCGAGCTCATGTTGTTCCTCGAGTCTGATCGCATGGGCACTCTCCTCGAGACGCTTACACAGGAGAAGCTCGACAACCAGCGCGAAGTTGTGAAGAACGAGCGCCGCCAGAGCACCGACAACCAGCCCTATGGATCATGGCTCGAGAAGACGCTACTCGGTGTCTTCCCCGACAATCATCCCTACCAGCATTCGGTAATCGGATCGATGACCGATTTGAGTAACGCTTCCCTGGATGACGTGAAGAGCTTCTTCAAGACCTACTACGCGCCGAACAATGCCGTGATGGTCATCGCGGGAGATTTCGATCTCGCGGCGACCAGGCAGCTGGTTCGAAAGTACTTCGGCAACATTCCACGCGGTCCGGCAGTTCCTACGCGCGCCAGCATGGTCGCGCCTGCCATCATCGGACGAGAAATTCGTGAAGTGGTGAACGATCCGCTCGCGCCTTCTCCGCAGGTTTATGTCGCGTACCGCGTTCCTGCCGCGAGGTCACCACAGGGTTCAGCCGTGACGCTCTTGAGCTCGATGCTCGCCGGCGGCCCCGCGAGTCCGCTCTACAGGACACTGGTTCGCGACAAGCAGATCGCCGTTGGCGTCTCTGGGTTCAACCTTGGACTCGTCGACGGCGCTGACATGCTTGTCTTCGTTGCCTCCGGCAAGAAAGGAAGCGACCCGGTGGCTCTCGAGGGCGCGTTGGTTGCGGAACTCGACAAGGCATCGACCATGATCGATCAGCCGACGCTCAACAGAGTTCGCGCGGGCCAGCGTTTCCAGTTCGTCAACGGACTTCAGACTACAGGGGGATTCGGCGGTATCGCCGATCAGCTCGCTGAGGGCTACACCTACTATCGCAATCCGAATCACGTGAATACCACACTCGCCTCGTACGATGCGGTCACCGTCGGACAGCTTCGCGCTCTCGTAAAGGAGCGCATCGTTCCGAACAATCGCGTTCGCCTCGTCTACGTTCCCGCTCCGAAAGCTGCTTCCACCGGAGGTTCGAACTAATGCGACGCATTTTCTTGCTTACCGTCATCGGCGCTGTCTCTGCCGCATCCGCAGTCGGCGCCCAGATGCCCGCCGGAACCAAACCACCAACTGGCAGTGCGCTTCGTCCGTACGCAACTCCGACGGTCGAAACGTTCACGCTCGCCAACGGACTCAAGGTTCTCCTCGTCGAGCGACATTCACTTCCGATTGTGTCCGCGCGCTTCGTAGTTGACGCCGGCGCGATTCGTGAGCCCGCCAGCAAGAACGGCCTGGCTTATCTCACCGCCGACCTGCTGTCTGAAGGTGCCGGCGGGCTCACCGGCGCGCAGATCGCCGAAAAGATGGCCGACCTTGGCGCATCATTCGGCACGAGCGGCAACAACAGCTCGGCCTACGTGACTGTGACGTCGCTGCCTGATGTGTTTACCCGCGCGCTGACCCTCGGTGCGACGACGCTCACCAATCCGACACTGAGCGAGGGTGACTTCGAGCGCATGCGCACGACGGCAATCGCTTCGTACCAGCAGGGCCAATCCACGGTGAACGGAATCGCAGCGAAGATTTTTGCCAGGTCGATATACGATCCATCTGTCGCGTACTCGCGTCTTTCCGGAGGCACCGCTGCTTCGCTTGCAACCATCACGCGCGAAGATATCGTCAACTGGCACAAGACGATGTACTCGCCGCGCAATACGACGCTCATTCTTATTGGCGATCTGACGCCGGCAGCAGCGCGAGCCGCAGCTGAGAAGGCGGTTGGAAACTGGACAGGCAATGGTCCAAGCCTTCAGCCGTTCATGGGGAAAGCGCTTCCGATTCAGCCTAATCGCGTAATCCTGGTGGATCGCCCGGGATCTGTGCAATCGGCGATTATCGTTGGCCAGCCGACGTCGGGTTACGGCAGCCCCGATCTTCTTCCTCTCATCGCATCGTCGCGGGTGTTCGGCGGCGCCGGAAGCGCTCGACTGAACATGAACCTTCGCGAGAAGCACGGTTGGACTTACGGCGCGTTCTCGAGCTACAGCCCGCAGGTTGGCGTTGGCTCCTACTCGATGTTGTCATCGGTTCGCTCAAACGCAACTGATTCAGCGCTTTCCGAAGCAGTCAGAGAGTTCAGGCGAATCGCCACCGAGCCGGTTCCGGCAACGGAGCTCAATGACCAGGTTGGAAGCATTATTGCCAGCTTCCCGTCTTCAGTCCAGACGGTGCAGGGACTGATGGGCCGTCTCAATGACGTTGTCGTTTATGGTTTGCCGCTCGACTACTACTCCACTTATCGCGAGCGCCTTGCAGCAGTGAATTCCGGCGACGTCTCAAGAGTCGGTGCTTCGCTGCTCAAGCCCGACGGCCTTACCATGGTGGTGGTGGGCGACCTGAAGACAATCGAAGCTCCCATTCGCGCGCTCAACATCGGCGCGGTGGAAGTCTGGGACAACGACGGCAACAAGCTTCGATAGATCAATGAAGGAAATCGAGGAGGGCATCAGCGCGTGAAGCACGGATCATCGTCACGGCGATCACGTTCCGCGCTGCTGGTGTCGCTCCTCGTGTTCGCGCTCATTCTTACCGGCGTCCTCGCCTACCAGGCGATCGACGCCGAGAGCACCCATCGAGCCGCCGCGAGACGTGCGCTGAACGATTACGCGTCGTTTGCCGCATGGCAGCTCCATCAGCAGGCAGGTCAGGAAATACTCGGGGCCATGATCTCGACTTTCATCGTCCCGCTCACTCGCGTTCAGTCAAACGACCCGAAGTCGTGGCCGTCGCCTGAAGAGTTTCGCGCAGCGTCGCTGCAACCCCCGGCGCCGGCAAAGTATCTCGACGGCGTCCGGTTTTTCTTCCGTTTCGACTGGAGAGACAGCGCTGTAACGATTGCCGGCGATCAGCCGTCGGTAGCAGTTCTGAAGTGGGTAAAGGACACAGTGTCGAGCGCGCCATCACGTTTTGCAATTCCGCCGATTCGCACTCAGGCATTCGGATCGGCGGACAGAAATCCGGCCGCAAGGCTCGGTATCATCGTGACAAACGACTCGTACGTGGCGAGCGTTGATTCGATCGACGGCCGGCTGCGAGTCGTGTGTTACGTAATTTCCCGTGACATCTACGGTAAGCCGCTGGTCACGTACGGGTTCGAGACCGACGCACGAAACTTCGTCCAGCCCCTGATCGATTCTGTCTTGATGAGGGCAATGCTTCTTCCTCCATCGTTGCTGCGCGGCGTGTCGCGTGATTCGGTCATCGCCGTCTCGGCATGGGCGCCGAGCTCTGGTACGATCTTTCATTCGTCCGCCAGTAAGTTCCCGACAGACTACAACGCCGTCGATACGCTCGACGAGCGATTCGGCCGCATGCGACTTCAGGTTGCACTTCGTCCGGAGATTGCATCGCGATTGGTAGTCGGAGGATTGCCTCGCTCGCGGCTGCCGATTCTGGCCGGCCTGTTCCTGCTTACTGTTGGTCTGGTTGCTGCGGCCGTGATTCAGCTCCGGCGACAACAGCAGCTCGCGCAGCTCCGCGTTGATTTCGTTTCCGGCGTGTCCCACGAACTTCGAACACCGCTGGCTCAAATCAGACTGTTCGCGGAGCTGCTGCGCAACGGCCAGTTGAGGTCGGAGCAGGAGAGGGAAAGGTCGTTCAGTATAATCGACGAAGAAGCCCAGCGGCTGACCTACCTCGTCGAAAACGTTCTTGCCTTCTCCCGGTCGGAGCACGGACGAAACACCGTGGTCGTAGAACCCGTAGAGATGGACAGGGAAATGGAGGCGGCGATTGATGCGTTCGCTCCGCTGGCCCGTGTCCGGCGGGCGAAGATTCGCTCGACAATCACACCGGGCCTCGTTGCACGCGTCGATCCTCGCGGACTGCGTCAGATCGTTCTCAATCTCCTCGACAACGCGGTGAAGTATGGTCCGCTCGGCCAGTTGGTCACGGTCGCGCTCGAGGCTACCGAGGACAAGGTCATGATATCGGTCGAAGACAAGGGGCCAGGTGTTCCGAAAGCCGACCGCGAGAAAGTCTGGGATCCGTATGTGAGACTTTCGCGTGAAACAGAATCGGCAGCAGGTGGCAGCGGTATTGGATTGTCGATCGTGCGTGAGCTCGTTCGTCTGCATTACGGACGCGCGTGGGTGGAGGAGGGGCCAGATGGAGGGGCGCGGTTCGTTGTCGAGTGTCCGCGCGAGTCGTCGGGTCCGATCGAGTCGGCGCCGGGTTTCCACCGTCAATCAGCCGGAGCTACGGTATGAGCAAAGTCCTCGTTATCGAAGACAACGCCAATCTCGCTTTCGGCCTCACGCGCAGTCTCGAGTCCGAGGGATACGAAGTAGAGTCGGCCGAGGATGGACTTCGCGGCTACGAGATGGCGCGGATGGGCAGTCCCGATCTTGTCGTTCTTGACCTGATGCTTCCGGGCATGGACGGCTACACGATCCTCAAGAAGCTGCGCGCCGACGGAAAGGATGTGCCGGTTCTCATCCTCACTGCCCGCGGTGAAGAGGCCGACAAGGTATTCGGCTTCAGGCTTGGGGCCGATGATTACGTAACGAAGCCGTTCAGTTTGTCGGAGCTCCTTGCTCGCGTTCAAGCGATTCTGCGACGAGCAAAAGGCGGTGACAAGCACGATGACAACTCAGCCATCGAGGAGTTTGGAGAGGTGAGCATCAACACTTTGGCGAGGTCGGTCAAGAAGTCGTCGGCCGAGGTAGCGCTCACACCGAAGGAGTTCGATCTGCTGCTAGCGCTGGTTCGTCGTCGCGGCGCCGTCGCTTCGAGACTCGAGCTTCTGAAGGAAGTCTGGGGTCATCAGGCCGAGGTGATGACGCGGACGGTGGACATCCATATCGCTGAGCTCAGGCGAAAGCTGGAGAACGATCCATCGTCGCCGAAGCACATCCTGACGGTATGGAAGGCAGGGTACCGGCTGCAGGTCTAGATCTTCGGCCCCGCAGGAATCCTTACGCGCGGAACCCGCGGAGGTGGCGGCGGGGGAAGCGTCGGACGCGGGCCCTTTCCCTTTACGGTGAGCTGCTGGCCAATTCTGACTTTGTCGTTCGGAAGGTTGTTGAGCTTCTTGAGGATGTCCGGAGTCGTGTCGAAGCGCGAGGCAATGCTCGAGATCGCGTCTCCTCGACGAACGGTGTAGTAGATGGGCTCGTCCACGAGCCTCGCGACTGAAGCGCGAATCCGGGTTTCGCGAATGGCCTCGACCCGCTGCTGATCGAGGTTCCGGTTGACGTGGCGGAGAAGGCTGTCGAGAGACGCCTCATCCCCGCGCGAGGCGGCGAACTCCTGTGTCGCGCCCTGCCCATGCGAAATGTTAACACCGTGCGCGGTGA
>JBDSBT010000296.1:0-9157 GCA_039921425.1 Gemmatimonadaceae bacterium
TGGAAGCTCTCGTCATCGCGCTCGTGGCGACCGTGGGAGTATGCTTTCTGTTCGAGATCATCATTTCGCATCCGCCATTCGGTGCGGTGATGACAGGCTTTATCCCAAGAGCAGAAGTCATCGCAAACCCAGCGATGCTTTACGTGGCCGTCGGAATCCTCGGCGCCACTGTGATGCCGCACAATCTTTACCTCCATTCGTCGATCGTTCAAACGCGGCGATACGAAGAAACGTCGGAAGGAAAAAAAGAAGCGGTGCGATTTGCGTTTATCGATTCAACGCTTGCCCTCTCTTTTGCGCTCTTCATCAATGCCGCCATCCTCATCGTTGCCGCGGCGACCTTCCACAAGACCGGACATAGTGATGTGGCCGAGATCCAGGATGCTTACAAGCTTCTCACTCCGCTGCTAGGTGCCGGGGCGAGCACCATGTTTGCACTCGCGCTTCTCGCCTCGGGTCAGAACTCGACGCTGACAGGAACTCTCGCCGGCCAGATCGTGATGGAAGGATTTCTCAACATCCGGCTGCGGCCCTGGGTGAGGCGCCTGATCACCCGTTCGATTGCAATTGTCCCGGCCGCCGTCGTCGCGATCATGTATGGCGAAAGTGGAACGGCAAAGCTGCTCATACTGAGCCAGGTCATTCTCAGCATGCAGCTTTCGTTCGCAGTATTTCCGCTGGTCAAGTTTACGTCGGACAAGGTGAAGATGGGGGAGTTCGCCAACCCCATGTGGCTAAAGGCGCTTGCCTACCTGGTTGCGGTAATTATCGCGAGTCTGAATGTTTGGCTGCTCTTTCAGTTCTTCGGGGGGAGATGATCGATGTACAAGAAAATCCTGATGCCTGTCGAGAACTCGCCTTTTGACGATGCGATCGTTGACCACGTGCGCGAGCTGGCGAAGGTCTGCAAGTCATCGATCGTTCTGATTCACGTCGCCGACGGCTGGGCCGCGCGAAACATTGGCCAGCTCGAGCTTCGCGAGAGCGAAGAGATGAAGAAGGACCTGGAGTACATTGAGAAACTCTCTGCCACTCTCGAAGCGGACGGTCTCGACGCCGATGCGCTGCTGGCTTCGGGTAGTCCCGCTTCAGAAATAGCCGAAGCGGCGACGCGCGAGGGATGCGACCTCATCGCGATGTCCACGCATGGCCACAAGTTCATCGGCGACATGATTCATGGCAGCGTATCGCACACCGTTCGCCACTCTTCAATGATTCCGGTGCTTCTTGTCCGGGGCAACTCGAAAGGCCGCGGCGGGCCTCAGAAATGAAAGGCGGGAAGCGCGCCCACCTCAGTTTGGCAGACTCCTCAAATGAAGAGGGCGCGCTCACGGGTGCCGTCGAAGACTACCTAAAGGCGATCTACGCACTCGGGCGCGGAAGTGTGTCCGTCGCAACGAATGACATCGCTCAAAAACTTGACCTCGCTCCCGCATCGGTAAGCGGTATGGTGCGGCGCCTCGCCGACCAGGGGCTGCTCACGCACGAGCGCTACCGGGGTGTCACTCTCACCGACGTCGGTCGTCGCGCCGCTCTTCGAACGCTGCGGCGTCATCGCGTAATCGAAGCATATCTTTCCGGAGCATTGCAATACCCGTGGGACCGCGTGCACGCTGAAGCCGAGCGCCTCGAGCACGCGGCGTCGGATGAGCTGGTGAACCGTATGGCGGCCGCGATCGGCGAGCCCGCCACCGATCCGCATGGGGCGCCGATTCCGTCGCGGGAAGGCCACATGGACGAGACCGAATATCTCTCGTTGGCCGAGCTCGGAGCGGGTTACGGCGCTCGCGTGGTTCGGGTCAGCGACGACGACCCGGAAATGCTTCGCTACCTGGGCGAGCTGGAAATAACTCCGGGTGCTGAGATCGTCGTGATCTCAAAGGCGCCATACGAAGGTCCGATCACTCTGAGGGTAACTGGAACCATGCTTCAGATCGGTCCGGCCCTCGCTTCACAGGTAATGGTCGAGCCACTTACCGACATGGAAGCGCCAGCGCATTAGTTCTCCCAGCTAGGTTTAGAGCAGTGTTCATTCCCCTCCTCGCCGCGCTGATTTTGCTTCAGCATCCCCCACAGCGCACCATTGCGATCGATGAACGACTCGCCGAGGACGCGAAGATTGCGATTGGCGACAAGGTTGTAGTCTCGGGCGCGCCCGGCTCAGCGAGCGGCGACACTGTTATTGTTTCAGCGTTCATCAAGCGAGGCGCCGATCCGGCCGAGATAGCACGGAGCGAATACCGCGTTCGCATGCATCTCGACCATCTGCAAACTGTTGCGTCTTACGGCGACCGCGTCGATCGATTTGCAGTTGCGACGAAAGGGCCCGCCGAAACGGAGAAGGCATTGGCCGCCATCAACGCTTCGGCCTTCGGATTCGAGGCACATCGTTCGCGCGACATCGCCGTCGAGACGTCAAAAACATTTCAGGTCGTCAGCCGTTTTCACAAGGCAATTGGCTTCATAACGATCGTCGCGAGCGCAATTTTTCTTCTCTGCGTAATGCTTCTCAAGGTTGAGGAGCGCCGACGCGATGTCGCTGCGCTTCGGTTGATGGGAATCTCGCGCACTACAGTCGTGAGCGCAGTCGTAGCTGAAGCCGCACTGCTCGCTGTTGTCGGCAGCGCACTTGGAATCGCAATTGGATGGATCGCTTCGCAGTTCATCAACTGGTACTACCAGGGTGTTTACCGGACTCCGCTGTATTTCTCGCTCATCACGACGCCGATAGTCACCCTCGCCGTAGTGTTATCGCTGGTTCTCGGAATCGGAGCTGGGCTCGTCGCGTCGCTGCGCCTTGCGCGCACACCCCCAATCTCGCTGTTCGGAAGATGAGATTCGCACTGGCGTGGTCATCGCTTCGGAGACACGCGACGAGAACGATCCTCGCGACGCTCGGCGTCGCAGTCGCGGCTGCAATGCTTCTCGACATGGTGATGATGTCCACCGGGATGCGCGAGTCGTTTCGTGAGTTGTTGCTGTCACGCGGGTTTCAGCTGCGCCTCGCACCCAAAGGAACTCTTCCCTTCGACACCGACGCGACGATCGAGAAGACAAATGGGATCATCACGCTTCTTCGATCCAATCCTCAGATAGCCACGATCAGCCCCGTGCTTGGCGGCACGATCCAGGTCGCGATTGGCGACAGGATCGTCACGAGCGCCGCGCTCGGAATTGATCCGGCAGTCCAGGGGGACTACGAGCTCTTGTCGGGCAAGAATCCGATTGCCGACAATGCAATTGTTGTCAACGATGATTTCCTGCGTGCAACTGGCGCCCGGATTGGCGACACGCTGACTGTCTCGAGCGGATACGATCCTCAGCTCCGAACCTTTGCCGGATCGCGACGACTGGTGCTGACCGGGCGCGTCCGGTTCCTGTACGGCGCGACGAACCAGCTGGCCACCGCCATGCGTCTCGCGACACTTCAGCAGATGAGCGGAGCGGGGCGTGCCGACGACGCATCACTCTTCATGGTGAAGGTGCGCGAGGAATCGCAGGTCGAGCCGATGCGTGCGTGGATTGAGCGAGAAATTCCGACCGTGAGCGCAATTTCGACGGCCACCGCTCTGGTTCAGGTCGATCAGAGGCTCAGCTACTTCCGGCAACTTGCCGTGATTCTCGGTAGCGTCAGTCTTTTCGTCGGCTTTCTTCTCGTTACTACGCTCGTCACTGTCTCTGTGAACGAGCGCATCGGCGAAATCACAGTGATGCGCGCCCTCGGCGTATCGCGGGCGCACATCGTTCAGCAGGTCGTTCTCGAGGCTGTCGCACTCATGCTCGTCGGATCGATCGCTGGCCTCGGCCTCGGCCTGGCGACGGCGCATTATCTCAATGCTATTCTCTCCAGCTTTCCCGGACTTCCGTCGGCGATCGATTTCTTTCTCTTTCAGCCGAAGTCGGCCTGGACTGCACTTGGACTTCTCGCGCTCTCCGGAATTGCGGCCGGTGTGTACCCATCGTTCCGCGCCGCTTCACTGCCGATAGCGACAACACTCAGACAGGAAGCAATCGCGTGAGCACCGTCGAAGAAATCGAGCGCGGCGACGAAGTCCGCCGCGGAACTCCATCAAACGCTGTTGTCGAGGCGAGAAACCTCGCGCGAGACTACAAGTTCGGCGATGACAATGTTCATGCGCTACGCGGAGTGTCGTTCGATGTTGGCGAGAAAGACTACGTCGCGATTGTCGGACCGTCCGGATGCGGCAAATCGACGCTTCTAAACATGCTTGGCGTCATTGACGCGCCGACCACCGGGACGGTTCGTATTCGCGGACAGGACGTTGGCTCTATGCGAGACAGGGAAGCGACGAGCTTCCGGCTGCACAACATCGGTTTCGTATTTCAGCGATTCTATCTGATGCCCACGCTATCCGCGCTTGAGAACATCGAGCTCCCGATGGCCGAGGCAGGAAAGAAGAAACCGGCGCGGATCGAGCGCGCACGCGAGCTCCTCTCGTATGTCGGGCTCGGCCATCGCGAACGGCACCGTCCTTCTCAGCTGTCGGGAGGCGAGCAGCAGCGGGTTGCGATTGCGCGGGCGCTGGCGAATAGGCCGGCAATTCTTCTCGCCGATGAGCCAACTGGCGAGCTCGATGCGAAGACTGGTGCCGAAGTCATCTCACTGTTTGAGCGACTCAACGGCGACGGCACGACAATCGTCGTCGTCACTCATGACGAGGACCTCGCCCACGCCGCGCACCGCCGCATCCACATGCGCGACGGCTTGATCGTCGACGGATGATCCCGCTTCTTGCATTTCGGAACATCATCTACCGGCCATGGCGGTCGGTGTTGTTGTTCTTTGGGTACGGCGTTGGCGTCGCGGTGATGATCGTGCTCCTCTCCGTAGGCGAGGCACTGCTAACACAGGCGAAAGATGAAAAGCTCGTCGGCGGTGGCGCGATAACGGTTTTGCCTCAGGGCCTCGATGTCGAGGTGATGAAGACCGGCGGTGTGGGCGGACTGTTCTTCTCCATTGATCACGGCAGGTTCGTTTACGATCAATTGCTGGCGTCGCCGAGGCTCAAGGCGTCGGTGAGTGCCGTGGCGCCGCAGATCGACGGGCGGCTGATCTATCTCACCGCGGCGAATGGAAAGGAGTATCCGGTACGCGCGAGCGGAGAGATTCCGGAACGCACTCGCGACGTTCACGGTCCTGTTCTCATCGGAGAAGGAAAGTGGGACAATGACGATGGAGACCGGCGATGGGTGTCGCCGACTCCGGCGGAACTACGCGATGAGATCGATCATTTCCATCTCCCCCCCGAGGGTGCCGCAAATCGCGGGAGCTGGGCCGAATGGCATTACTTCAATGTCGTGTCGGCCGACAAGAAGCACTGGGCCTTCATCTCGTTCATCGTCGCGGGCGACGTCACGAGCCTCAAATGGGGCGGCAGCGTTTCTGTGACTTTGCGCGATGAGGGTGGTGCCTCGCGAAAGTTTGCGTCATACGTTCCGAGTCAGGCTGTGAGATTCTCGACGTCGAAGGCCGGCCTGACGATCGGTTCATCGAGTGTCACGGTGCAGAGTGACGGAACGTACGCCGTCCGGGCAAATGTGAACGCCTTGCAGGGAGGTGCGCCGATGAAGATCGATCTCGTCGTGTCGCCGTCGCCGAGGGCGTATTTCCCGGGGGCTTCGCTCAGCTCCGGCAACTTTGTTTCTGGATACACTGTGCCCGGTCTGCGGGCGAACGCGACAGGAACGATTTGTATGAGTGCCCGGTGTGAACAGTACGACGCCGTTCAATCGTATCACGATCACAATTGGGGAGTGTGGCGCGGCGTGACTTGGGATTGGGGTGCGGCCCGCGCCGGATCGTTTACGATCCTCTACGGTCGCGTGCTTGGACCCGATCAAAACGGCAAGGAGAATCCACTGTTCGTGTATCTCGTCGATTCGCTTGGCTTCCGCGCCGTGATGCGGCCCGCGAACATCTCGTATGTCGATGGCCGCGAGATTGTCGTCGATGGAAAGAGAGTGAGTGTTCCTTCTCGCGCGGTGTTCGCTGACGTTCGCGGGGCTGACACGCTAAGGGTGGAGCTAGACATCGAGGACGCGATCGGCACGGACAATCGGCGACCAGCGGGCGATGGCAGTCCGTTCGCCATCAAGAAACCGGAGCGCGGGGATCCGCAGAAAGAAACCAGCGCGTCAAAGCCTTACTTCATTCAAATGAAGGGCGTAGCGCACATCACTGGGCGAATCGGCGGCTCCCCAGTTTCGGGAGCCGGCACGGGTTTTTTCGAGACGTATCGCTAGCGGTTGTTGACGACCCCGTGGCACTGGCCTCCGCCGCCCATCCATACAGGCGTCGGCGGGTCAGCAAGAATTAGCGCCGCGGCGCCCCAGCCCGAAGAATCCTGGTGAAACCATTTACAGAACGGAGGCCGTGTCGCCGCGAATGAGAATTTTCCGGATCAACTTGATCGGAACTCCGCCCTGCTTCACGAAGGCGGTGTGAAACGCGCTCAAGCTGTAAGCTGTTCCCATGATCTTCGCATAATCACTGCGAAGCTTCATGATCTCGAGCTTGCCCAGTGTGTAATAGAGGTAGGTGGGGTTATACGCGCCGCGTCGCGCTTCCTCGTAGGCATTCGCCGGCTGCTGAAAACACTGTTCGGTAAAGTATTTCTTTGCTCCATCTTCAACCGACAGGCCTTTGGTGTGCTCGCGCATGCCTACCACCCAGCGGCAGTCGCGGAGCAGCGCTTCGGAGAGCTGCGCCAGGCGCACTTTCGGATCGCCGCTGCCGTAACCCTGATCGACCATCATCTGCTCGCTGTAATGCGCCCAGCCTTCGACGTTGCTCGACGAATAAAGAAGCTTCCTCGTCTTTGACGGAAAATCCTTACTGTAGAGAAACTGGAGAAAGTGTCCCGGAAAGACTTCATGAATCGTGATGAGATCCATCACACTGCGATTGAACAACCGGAGATGTTCTTCGGTATGCTTTTTGTCCCAGTCTTTTTCCGGGGGCGTCACGTAGTAGAACGCCTCCGTTGCCCTGGATTCGTAGGCGCCGGGGCTGTCCATCGATGCAAAACTTCCGCTACGCGCATATGGCGGCGTCTCGGTAACAGTCGGTCGAACTTCCGATGGGACCTGCACGATGTTCCTGTCGACCAGGAACTTGCGTATCCCATCGACTGTCCCATTCGCGGATGAAATAAGACTATCCGCGGACGGATGATCCGTTTCAAGTGTCGCCATCGCTTCTGCAGGCGTTTTGCCAGGTGCGACCTGCTGGGCAGTTGCGACGAACGCATCGTGATCCTTCTTGAGGTTGGCTTCGCCGAGCGCGAGGAGACGGTCGAGTGGAATGTCGGTCATCTCGTCATAGAGGAGCTTGTCGGCGAAAGCTTTTTCGCCTATTGCAAAGCTCCCGTTTGACTTCGGAAGCAGGTCGGTCTTCAGCCATTTCGCAGCGTCGTCCAGCGCGGCAGCCGCCAAATTGTTTGCGGCAGTGAATTCGCGAAGTGCGGCAGAGTCTGATCCAGCGGCGTCTTTCGCCCAGACGGCGACGTCGTTCTTGAAGAAGCCAACCGATCCACCGGCGATTCTCACTGCGAGATCCGTGAATTCCTTCGGCGGATTTACGACGTTCGCTTTCATCGCTGCCATGATCGCCGGCACTCCCCGCAGTCTCGACGTGAGAGACTTCAGTCGTTCGGCTGACGGCGCAAAATTGCGCTTCATCAGTAGATCGACCGCGTTTCCGGGCGTGCCGACGTAGCTCATGGGGTTCTTCTTCCACGAGCCGATGACTTCGAAGTCCTGAAGCTCGGACTTGATCGCGCCGTCGAGCATCGCGACATCCACCGAGTCGCTGGAGCTCATCGGCGCGGCCTTGAGCGAATCGAGACGCATCTGCAGCGACTTGAGCGTCCCGATGCGTCGCGTGATTGTCGAAGCCGAGAGATCTTCGATCTTGTTGTCGTATTGGTGGAAGCCCGCCGCAGTGCCTGATGACGGCTGGTAGGCGAAGGTCGAATCGAAAAAGGTGTCCACGAAACTGCTCAATGCCGAGTTTGACGCGGCGGTCGAGTCAGTGGACGCTGTCTTCGCGGTGTCCGTGCACGCTGTTGCGACGCACAGTAGTGTTGCGAAAGAGACCAGAATAGGCGATTTGACAGAAAGTCGAGTCATGTTTTTTGTTGATTGGTGCGCTTCGACGAGCAGAGCACTCCAAACGTGCATCATAGAAACGACACGTTCAAGGCGAAGATCGCTGCTCCTCGAAGGATTTACATCCAGCTGACACTTTGAGTCTGAAATAGCCAGTCGATCCCAATATCGCGTCCGAAACGAAAAAGCCGCCCCGAAAGAGGCGGCTTTCACGAAACAATCTCCAGAAATTAACTACAGTCTTCGATCAGTGGAATCAGGTCCTGGAACCGAAGCTGGATTCCCGTCGATCCGGTCCTTCACGTTGTCGACCGCATCGATCGCCTTGTTGGCAATGTTGCGCGTGGTATCAGCGGCACGATCGGCGAGATCCTCGCCGCTGTCGAGCGAGCTGTTCATGCCTTCACGGGCCGTTACCGAACTGCCACTCGTCGCGGTGCGACTCGTATACGCTTCCTCGGCGTACGGACGAACCGTGGCCCAGTCGCCGTGTTTGGAGCGAAGGTCGTTGCCCCACCCGTGCTGCAGGTCGGACTCGATGGACTCGAAGCTCTTTCCGTTGTAGTCCGGGTTCTCGCTCGCGATGTGTCCGAGCTGGTACGCCGGACGAATGTCCTCGTAGCTGCGATCAGCGAGACGGTCAGAGCGTGACTCGTATGCCTGACGATAGTTGTTGTCGTCATGGTCCGTGAACCTGGACGCCGCTTCTGAAACTGTGCGTCCTGCCCACCAACCACCGACTCCGCCAGCGATTGCGCCGATCACTGCCCCAATGGGACCGCCGACAGCACCAATCGCTGCGCCTGTCACTACGCCGGAGACTCCTCCAACCGCCTGTCCGACCTCGTCGCCAACGCTCGGATTGTCGTCGTGGTGCAGAATGCCACCTTCATGGTGGACGTGTTCGTCATTTTGGTCCATGGTTCCTCCTGGAATCAAATTCGCGGGTGTATTACTTCTACTTTGAGAAGGGCAATTTTGAAGCCATACCAGGTCAGCGAAACGTGATGCCAGTGCGGGAAATAAT
>JBDSBT010000297.1:0-7482 GCA_039921425.1 Gemmatimonadaceae bacterium
ACCGGGTTATTGGATGCCCGCGTCGGATCGTAGCTCACGACGAGCGGGACCATCAAAGCAACGACGCAGGCAGTTTTCAGCTTGAACATTCGGCCTCGCTCGCTCAGGGGCTGGGACAGACCCTCCCGGACGGGCAGAGGGTGCGCGCGAATGCTATTCCTACCATGGAGTGTGACGAATGTTCCCCTTGTCGACCAACCTCATTTTGGCATTCGATGCTCCGAAATCCGCACCATTAACGGGCGACATCTTGCCAGGTCGCGGGAACTGACCGAACGGCTTTGAGCATGGCCTCTGTGGTCCCTGTATCCAGCGTTTTCGGGTGTGCTTCTTGCCGCTTGCCTTGCAAACCTCGAGGGAGATACGACAGCTATGAACAAGGGTCGTTGGAGTGGCGCTGGAATTCTGATTGTCGGCCTGACGATGAGCGCTTGTGCCGGCAGAGGCGAAAGCGATAACGCGAAACCAGCGGATTCCTCGGTTGCTCAGGCCGCTTCGCTAAAAACAAATGCATGCCCGGGTGACAACGCGGGCATTACGCTGCCAGACGGGTTTTGCGCGACGGTATTCGCGGACAGCATCGTCCACGCTCGCCACATCGTCGTGGCATCGAACGGTGACGTTTACGTCACGCTCGAAGGGGCTGCCAGCCCGCGAATGGCAGCACATTCACAGGGAGCATCGTTCGTTGCTCTACGGGATACGACCAGTGACGGACGCGCAGACATCGTCAAACGAATCGGAACGATCGGCAACACCGGAATCGGGATCCGTGATGGTTATCTCTACGTCGACGAAGGAAGACAGATCGTCCGATATGCCCGTGCCGATTCCCAACTCGTTCCGGTCAAACGAACAGTCGTGCTCGGCGGATTGCCGCTGCTGCCACAACACCTTGCGCGTAATTTTACGTTTGGCCAAAACGGCGCGCTGTATGTGAACGTGGGATCCGGGTCAAACAGCTGCCAGAAGGAAGACCGTCATGTCGAGTCACCGGGTCTGGACCCGTGTCCGGAACTCTCCCACCGAGCGGGCATCTGGGCTTACGCCGCGGACAAGACAAACCAGAAATTTTCTTCTGCGGAGCGCTTCGCTACTGGACTGCGAAACGGAATGGGGCTGGCCGTTGCCGCGGACGGAAAACTTTTCGCGACGCAGCATGGACGCGACCAACTGGGCGAGCACTGGCCGAAGCTTTTTCCAAGTGCGGACTATCAGGCCGAGAATCCGGGGGAGGAGCTGGTTCAGGTGAACAGGGGTGACGACTTCGGCTGGCCTTACTGCTATTATGCGATGGACCAGAAGAAGCTCGTCGACGCGCCGGAGTACGGCGGCGACGGAGCAAACGACTCGCGCTGCACGACAAAGAAAGCGCCTATCGCTGCGTTTCCTGGCCACTGGGCGCCGATGTCACTCATGTTCTACACGGGTACGGCATTCCCCGAGCGATATCGCAACGGAGCCTTTATCGCGTTTCACGGATCGTGGAACCGCGCGCCTCGGCCACAGGCCGGCTACCGCGTCGTTTTCCAGCCGCTCGTGAACGGCGCCGAAAGCGGGCCTTATGAAACGTTCGCGGATGGGTTTGCCGGCTCGCACAAGGAAAACAGTCAGCCGGACACTGCAATTCACCGCCCTGTTGGGCTCGCGACAGCTCCTGACGGATCGATTTTCGTGACCGACGACGCGCGCGGAAGGATCTACAGGATCACCTACCGGGTGTCGCACTAGAACAACGTCGGCTAGTCGACACTCAGCTCTCACGGTCCACGATTGCGAGGGTGCAGCGCGAAACGCACACGACACGATTCTGCTCGTCCTCGATGCGAATCTCCCACACGTGAGTTCGGCGTCCGCGATGAATCGGCGTTGCTGTCGCCGTGACGATCCCATCCGTCTTAGCGCGCAGGTGATTGGCGTTCAGCTCCAGCCCCACGGCAGCCTGCTTGTCCTTGTCGATGTTCGCGAACGCACCGAGCGAAGCCACCGTCTCGGCGAGCGCTGCTGAAGCTCCGCCGTGGAGCAGGCCGAAAGGCTGTCGGGTTCTTTGATCGACAGGCATGGTCGCAACGACTTTATCCTGCGTCACGAGAATCAGCTCAATCCCGATCGTCGTGGCCATTCCCCGATTGAGGTGATCGCGCAGGTCGTCACTAATCCCGTCAATTTTCACTTCCATCTGAGCTCCCATTCGCAAAACGCGTCGCCCTCGCTGACGCAGCGAACGTGCGCGGTTTCAGGGTCGAGGCCTCCGGCTTCCCGAAGTGCACGTCGCAAACCGCCCGTCTGGCGCCGACAAAAAAGAGGGTGCGCCTGATCGAATCCAACAAGCCGCAATACAGCGTATTCCTCGCCCTCCTCCACAACTTCCATGTTGCCGGGGTGATAGTAAAGGCGGAACAGTGACACTCGTTGAGTAAGAAACTCCACCGGCGACGCCTTCCGCAGAATCCCGCTGTAGAGACGAACACCGGTGAACTCGATAGAATGGCCGCCCGACCTCTCTACCCATTCGGGATCCGTATCGCGTATCTCATCGTCAACCGCACTCCATAGAGTGAGCACCAGGCCGAACGGAATCTCCGCGGTTGGAGACGCACTTTCGATCTGGCGGCGGTCCGCGTCGCGGAGTCGCGCGAGCACCGAATCAAGGATATCGGCTCCTTTATCCGCTTTAACAAAATCCATCGTCGCAATGAGCGTCGACCCTTTTGCCTGGGCCATTCTATGCTGCCGAATGCGCGGTTGATGTCGCAGCAGCACCCCGCACCGCGAGTTCGCGCCGATCAGGCTTGCCCGAGCCAAGCCGAGGAAGTTCGGCGACGATGAAGATTGCGCGAGGAACCTTGTAACCAGCGAGATGCTGTCGGGCAAATACTATAATCTGGTCGGACGTAACGTTCTTTGACTTGGACTTGGGAACGACGAACGCGCAGCCGGTCTCTCCCCAGAGCTCATGCGGAATGCCGACGACGACGACTTCCAAAATTTCGGGATGCGATGCAAGAGCTGATTCAACTTCTCCGGGAAAGACATTCTCGCCGCCCGAGATGTACATCTCTTTCTTTCGGCCGCAAATGGCGAATAGACCGTCTTCGTCGCGCATAGCGAGGTCGCCGGTTCGGAGCCAGCCGTCATCTGTCATCACTTCAGTTGTGCGCTGCGTATCGTGCAGATAGCCGGCGAACATCTGAGGCCCGCGAAGCTGCAGCTCGCCCGGTTCGGAAAGCCCCGCCTCGGCGCCGTCGTCCTTGATGACACGCATCTGGAGGAATGGAACCGGACGGCCAACCCTGCCTGGATGTTCCAGCGATTCTTCGCTCGACATGGCAAAGCAGTTAGGGCCGCATTCCGTCAGTCCGTAACCCTCCCGCAGCGAGTAGCCAGTCGCTCTCACTCTTTCCATCAGCGCAGGCGGACACGGCGCTCCCCCGGAAATGAAAAAGCGAAGGTGTGGTAGAGGTACACCCCACTCCTTGCTCGACGACATCATGATGAGCTGTGTTGGAACTGTAAGTGCAACGGTACACCGCTCTTCGGCGAGACCTGCCATAAAAGTTGACGGATCGAACTGGTCGAACAGGACAACTGTCCCTCCGCGATACCATAGCGGTGTGGCGAAGACATTCCAGCCGCCGGTGTGAAAGAATGGCGTCGAGACAGGGGCTATGTCTTTATGGCTGAGCTCCCACGCTGTCGTCGTTGCTATTGCGTTGTACAGAATCTGGCGGTGGGGGATGATCACACCTTTGGGCTGACCGGTGCTTCCCGAAGTGTAGAGAACGAGCACCGCACCGTCGGGCTCGGCGTCCACATCGTCTGCGTCAGACCATGAACTGGAATGCGCCGGTTGTGTATCGACGTCAATCCACTCAGGTATTGACTTGCCACCCGCGGCAGCGAGCGAATCCCTGAAGCGCGACTCACCAACTATCAGTGACGATTGAGAATGAGCCAGTATCCCGCTGAGCTCGGCCGGAGCAAGACGCCAGTTGAGCGGCACAAGAGCCGCGCCGATTCGCATGCATGCGAAAAACAGCTCAGCCACCTCGTGCCGATTACCCGCAATCACCGCGACACGGTTTCCCTTTACCACTCTTTTCTCACGGAGCAGCGACGCCCATCGGTCGCTCGCCTTGTCGAGATCCGCATAGCTGAGCCGCTTATTCCGTGCCCTGTCTACAAGCGCGATTCGATCGGGAGCAAAAGACCGCCAGTATCGGAGCGGATCCGTGAATTGCGGAAACTGCGGCCAAGTCACGTTTGCCGCTGTCGGTGTCACGCGCGGCCATGCTCGAGAAGAAACCGCATGATCTCGCGAGTTGCGTCAGGGCCCCGCTCGTCAGTGTACGTGCCATCCTTCGATCCTCCTGACCATGCATGCCCAAGCTCATCGACGGACCACTCTTCAATCAACGATGGACGCCCGAACACGCGACGAGTGAAATGGTAGCCCTGAGCAGTCGTGTCCGATTTCTCTTTACTTGCCGTAAGCATCGACGGATTGAAGCCCGTCTTGAGCTGCGCGACAATGTTGCCGGCGTTCCTTGCATTCACCGTCCTGTCGCTCTTTCCCTGAAAAACAATCGCCGGAATCGGATGGTTCGACCCAATTCCTTTTACTACCGCAGCACCGAAGTCCACCGGGTCAGCTGCGCCAACGCCCATTCTCCTGACCGCCTCCGCCGTGCTGGTCGCGATACCGTAGGCAATTCCCGAATGGAGTCCTGTCGCAGCGAACATCTCCGGATACGCATAGGCGACTGTCAACGCCATCGCGGCACCGGCCGAGAGTCCCACTAAGTACACGCGATGCGAATCGACTTTCATGTCGCTCATTACCTGACGGGTAATTGATGCGATGAGCGCCGGCTCTCCCTTGTCGCGCTTCTGATGTGCTGCATCGAACCAGTTCCAGCATTTCAGGCCGTTCGCGGCAGCCGGCTGCTCCGGATATGCGACGAGCACTTTCGATTGTTCCGATGCTTCATTGAATCGCGTGCCGCGCGCAACGTTGTCGGGGTCCTGCGTGCAGCCATGCAGCACGACTACAAGAGGTATGGCCGCCTCGCCATCGTAGCTCGACGGTATGAACAGCTTGTAGCGCCTCGGTCCTGTGGCTGTGTTGATCTCGCGCGTCACGAACTGTCCAGCTTTCATGGTATCGGCCTCGACCGCGGGCGGCGGAACATTGTCAACCATTGGCTTCGTCGAGCATCACAGTCGCCTCCCCGTCAATTACTTTTTCACCGTTCTGGTTGGTACAGATGGTGGACAATTTTACTCGTCGCTTCAAAAGGATCTCGGTCACTGCGATCGTGGCGGTGACCGTATCACCGATTCGCACCGGCAGCGTGAACTTCAACGTCTGTCCGAGGTAGATCGATCCGGGACCTGGAAGTCGGTTCGCAATGGCAGCGGAAATCAGTCCCGCGCCTAACATCCCATGTGCGATGCGTCCGCCGAATCTCGTCTTCTTGGCTGCAACCTCGTCCACGTGAACCGGGTTGAAGTCACCGGTGATGTCGGCAAACATCATGACGTCCTTGTCGGTGACCGTCTTTGAATACTCATCAGTCATGCCGACGGCCAGCTCGTCGAATCTCATTCTACAACTCCATGATCAGGCGCACGTCTGGATCGATAGCCGTTTCGGGATCGCGACGCGTCAGCCATGACACGAAGAAAAACACCAGGAACGACAGTACTAGTGCGACGGCTGACGCAGTGACGCCTGAAGGAAACGTGAATGCCTTGAAGTACGCCGACGTCTCGAGGGAGATGGTCACTAACAGTCCCGTCGCAATCGACGCAATTGCGCCCTCACGCGTGGCGCCATCCCAGTTAAGGCCAACAGCGAGCGACGGCACAAGCGTAGACGCAAACAGGCCCCATCCGAAAATCCCCAGGAACGCGACCATCGTTCCCGAATTCTGGGCAATGACAGCGGCCGCGATTGCCATCAGAACCGTAGCTGCCCTGCCCCACTTGAGCTCATTCTGCAAACGCCTGCCAAACGCGATCGGCAAGTCGTGCATCACGACTGCCGCCCCGATATTGATGAACGAATTGGCTGCACTCATCGTCGCTGCCGCAACGCCGGAAAACACCAGCGCTGCAAGCACCAGTGGAGTGACGCTCAACAAGAGACTTGGTGTCGCCTGATCGGGAGCCGACAACGGAGCCATCGTGCCGTTCAGGACGAACGCCTTCACTCCCACACCGACACCGAAATACAGGAGAAGAACGAGAATCAATCCAAGCGTCTTCAGCAGCGGATACCATTTGAGCTGCATCGGATCGCGCAGCATGTAGTACTTGTGGACGCCCTGTGGCTGGCCGAGTGATCCCATTCCGAACACGAAGAAGAACGACAGCGCCGCGAGTGGTGTCATCTTCCCCCATGGGCTCAGGAACTTTGGATCCTGTCCGAGAATGGAGTGAGATATCTCCCCCATCCCGCCGCCCACTTTGAGAACGAAGAGAAAGACGAGCACCGACGCGACGGCCATCAGGGTTCCCTGAAACACGTCGTTGTAGATGCCTGCGAGAATTCCGCCTGCTACGGAATAAGCCAGCGTGATTCCCATACCGATCCAGATTCCCCAGGCGATACCGACGCCGAAGATCGCGTTGATCACGACTCCCATTGCAAGCGCGTTGGTCGCCATGTAACCGATGATTCCGACGAGCATCGCAACACCAGCAAGTCCCTGTGCCGCGGGCGAGCGATAACGCGCCCCGATCGCATCAGGAACAGTCATCAGGCCTCTGGCTTCGCCGAGCAGTCGCATTCGCTTCGCGAGCACCCACGCGCCCATCACGTTGGTCACCGATGCTGGCAGCACGATGAACATTGCGCCAAGGCCGACCGTGTAGATGAGGCCTGGGCCGCCGATGAATGCAAATCCAGACACCGACGTCGAGACCGATGCTACCGTCAGCGCAATGAGTCCGATGCCATGACCGGCGACAAAGAAATCGCTCGCGGTCTTCGTTCTCCGCGCCGCCCATACACTGATTGCGATGATCACCGCGAAGTAGGCCAGACCCACTGCGATCACCGCCGGCTGCGCGACATGCGGAATCGAAGTCTGGAGCAATGCGAAAACCGCGCTAATGTTCGCCGGCGTCACGAGTCACCGTTCGCGCTGTCGGCGTCCGCGCCGAGTCGGGTTGCCGCCAATTCTCGAACACGATCGATGTCCGCCTGACTCAGCGTCTGCGTGTCGAACGTCAATGCATAGGCAACCGGGAGCACAACGATCGGAAGGAGACCGATTCCGTAAATCACGATCGCCGCTCGCGCAGGCAAACCTAACCAGAGCGTGCTGTTCGCACCTTCATTTGCCGGAAGGCCAAGTGCGAGACAAAACCCGGCAGTCAAAACGACAAACACAAACAGAAACGGGAATTTCAACTTTCCTATTCCTGCGCTTCCACGGGCAGCGCCGAGTGCCATGATCCCGCCAAGCGCGAGCG
>JBDSBT010000298.1:0-5643 GCA_039921425.1 Gemmatimonadaceae bacterium
ACCTTCCACATCTGCATCACGCGCTACAACGAGCACAAAGACCAGATCAAGGGCATGGTAGACCGCGGGTTCACCACGTTCAAGGAATTCATGATCTACGAGTCCGAGGGCTGGCAGTCGGACGACCGTGCGCTTTTCGGCACACTCGAGAAAATGAAAGAGTACGGGACGATGCTGCTTGTGCACGCGGAATCATCGCGAGTACTCGACGAGCTAATCGAACGGAACCATACGCCCGATATGATGAAGAAATACGGCGCGCGGCTGCATCGCATGACGCGCCCGAACTTCATCGAAGCCGAAGCGATACAGCGGGTGGTGACCTGGAGCGAGGTTACCGGCGGCCAGCTTTACATCGTCCACATGTCAACCGCGCAAGGCACCGAGATCGTCAAGGCGGCGCAAGCGCGTGGCGTGCCGGTGCTGGCCGAGACGTGCGCTCAGTATCTCGTGTTGAACGATGATGTTTTTGACAGAGAAGATGGACATCTCTTTGCATGCTGCCCGCAGCTGAAGACTCCCGCCGATTCAGAGCGGTTGTGGAAAGGGCTGAAGAATGGCGAGGTATCGGTAATCTCAACCGACACGTGCACGTTCACGCGTGAGCAGAAGGCGATGTGGGGTGGCGACTGGACAAAAATCCCGATGGGAATGCCAGGGCTCGAGACGCTGATGCCCGTGGTTTACACTCACGGCGTCCTGAAGCATCGCATCACGCTCGAAGATATGTGCATGAAGCTCAGCACCAATCCAGCCAGGATAATGGGATTGTATCCCAAAAAGGGAGCGATCGAAGTCGGCGCAGATGCCGACTTGGCGATTATCCACCCGAAGAGCACGATCAAGGTGGACTGCGACATGATGGAAACGAACGCAGACTGGTCCCCGTTCTCCGGATGGGATCTGGCAGGATTCTCGCGGACCACCTTGTCGCGAGGAGAAGTGATCGTCGAGAACTATGCCGTCGTCGGAAAAGAAGGACGAGGACAGTGGCTGCCTCGGACCACCGCGGGGATGCAGTAGAATTGACCACTCAATCACCTGCGTAATGGCCGAACGACGGGATCAGCCGGCGCGGGTGCCGATGTCGCTGGAAAAGAAACTGCCGCTGATGATGACGGCTGTTCTGCTTTTAATCATCGGCGTCGGTGTTACGCTGGCGTACCGGTACGTCAATGCTGCCGCGCAGCAAGTTGCGCAGGAGAGAGTGAAGCAGGTTGCCACACAGCTTGCCGATCTCCTCGCCGCCGGAGGCCCGCGCAATTCGAAGATTCTTGGCACGGTCGCCACCGACCCCGCTGTGATCGCGTCGCTGACCGTAAGTGAGTCATCGAAAGCCACGGTCTCGAAAGCCACCGAAGCCCTCGACAATGCGGTTGCCGCCGGAGATTCGGGTGTCGGGACTGCGCTGATATCCACGAACGGAAGAGTCGTCGCGAGCGCCCGCACATCCGACATGGGACCGGCGTGGACCGAAGGGATCGAGCAAGACCTTTCACGTTCGGTAAATGAGGGAATTTCAACAGGTCCGTTTTATGAGAGTGACCGACGGATCTTCTACACGATGGTTTACCCCGTCGTGTCAGCCGGTGTCCGACTCGGCAGCGTAATCCAACACCGCCGCCTGAACGCAAACGCTGCAACTGAGCAGGGCATCGCTGGGCTAACCGGCCAGGATGTTGGAATCTTCCTCCGCAACGCAGACGGCTCGCACTGGCTCACGCTCGGCGGCAAGCCGGTTCCTCCCCCATCGAATCCCCGCACCGTTAGCGGAATGAAAACCTTCGACCATCCCGGGATGCGTTCAAGCGGACGAGTTCTGCTTGAAGAAGCGCCGGTGAAAGGCATGCCCTGGGTGGTAGTACTGGAGCTGCCACTCAAAGCCATTACGGCCGCACCGCGTGCGATGCTTCGCCAGTTCATGCTCGTCAGTATTCTCCTGTTGATCGCCGGAGCCCTTGCGACGTGGCTCATCTGCCGACGCGTCACGGCCCCACTCGGCAACCTGACCCGAGCCGCTGACGCAATCGCAGGCGGAGATTATTCGCAGCGTGTAGACTCCACCGGCGATCGCGAAATTGTCCAGCTCGCGGATACGTTCAACCAGATGGCGAGAGGAACGGCGGCGGCGCATCGGGCGCTGGAGGATAGGTTCCGCGAAGCTCGATCTCTTGCAGAAGAGCTCGAGCACGCGAACCGGCGTCTCCGCGCGACGACCGACGCGGCGGAGGAAGCCCAGTTGGCTGCAGAGACTGCCAACGCGGCCAAAAGCAGTTTCCTCGCGGCAATGAGCCACGAACTCCGCACACCCTTGAATGCGATCTCGGGCTACGTTCAGTTGATCGAGATGGGCCTGCGCGGTCCGGTCACTCCAGAGCAGCACGCCGACCTGCATCGCATCAAGCGAAGTCATGCCTACCTGCTCGGGCTTATCGAAGATGTCCTGAACTTCGCAAAGCTCGACGCGCACCAGATGGAGTTCCATACGCGGGATGTCCCCGTTGAAGAGATCATGCACGACGTCGAGACGCTTCTGGCGCCACAGCTCGACACGTCCGGCATCACATACTCTTACGAGAAGTGCGATTCCAGGGTTGCGGTGCGCGCCGACCCCGACAAAACTCAGCAGATCCTCATTAACCTTGTAGCGAATGCGGTGAAGTTCACGAGACCGCCTGGCTCTGTCGTTGTGTCGTGCGATTCGACTCACGACACGGTGGAGATCAGCGTGAGGGACACCGGCATCGGGATCAAGCCGGAAGACATGTCCCGTGTGTTCGAGCCTTTTGTTCAGATTGGCCGAGGTCTGAGTCAGCCAGGCGAGGGTGTGGGGCTGGGGCTGACGATTAGCCGCGACTTCGCGCAACGAATGCGGGGAGACCTCATCGTCCAGAGCAAAGTTGGTGAGGGTTCCACATTTACCCTCCTTTTACCCCGGGCCGAGGATGTCGCTCTGGACGGCTCCAGCTCCAATTCGGGCACTGCAGCGGCTGTGGCCGGATAATCAGGCTTGACTTTACTGGCCGTTGCCCGGTATTGAGTGACAGCAATTGCGTCTCGCAGCAACACAATTTGATCGGGAGCCTACTTGAGAAGATTCATTCGCGCAGCGATGGTAGTTGCGGGCGTCTGCATTTCGGCGCCGCTGGTGCATGCGCAGGGCATCTACTTTGGTCTTCGGGGTGGCGGGGCGTTCCCGACAGGCGATTTTGCGAACGACGCCTCCGGAAGCGCGACGGTTCTGGACGCCGCAAAATCCGGGTTCGGCTATGGTGCCGATGCTGGAGTCCAGCTCGGTGTCGCGGGAGTCTACGCCGGGTTTGATCACATCAACTTTGACTGCGAAAGCTCCACGTGCAATTCCGACGGCAAGTACAAGCTTCAGGGTGTCACCGCTGGAATCAAGCTCCTTGTTCCGGGAGCCAGCCTGATCCACCCTTGGGTGAAAGGCGGTGTGACATTCAACGAACTCCAGGGCGGATACGGCACCGGCCAGTCAACCGAGATCAAGACCGATCGCAAGCCTGGATACGAAGTTGGCGTCGGCGTCGACATTGGCTTCCTTGGCCTGCTCAGCATTACGCCGCAAGCCCGATACATCGGTCAGAATTTCAAGTACAAGGTTCCCGGCGTGAACTCCACCGGTGCCACGCCTACGAACGGCGTCAACTACTTCACGTTCGACCTTGGACTGTCAGTCCGTAATCCGCTCGGCGGCCGCTAGGAGCCTGTGGCGACAGGCATGCATAGGAATGCGGTTTGGTTTTCGAGGCGCTTGTGTCAACAGATTCCCGGCCCGCAACGGCCGGGAATCTTGTAGTCAGGAGCATTCGAACCTCCACCTGAATGGAGCAAATGCACGCATCTGAAGACCTGGGTCAGGAACTCTCCAGTAGTCCACTCTGGAATCCGGACCTGTCGCCGACACCGTTGTCGCGGCGGACGTGGTCCACCTACAACATCGCTGCCTTGTGGATTGGCATGGCGGTCGTGATTACGACCTACACGCTCGCCTCCGGTCTCATGCAGCAAGGCATGAAGTGGTATCAGGCCCTCGGCACCATCCTCCTCGGCAACGTGATTGTCCTTCTGCCGATGATCCTTAACGCGCATGCCGGCACCAAGTATGGCATTTCGTTCCCGGTGCTTTGCAGAGCGAGCTTCGGCGTCAGAGGGGCGAACGTCGCCGCGATGCTTCGCGCCGTGGTTGCCTGCGGATGGTTTGGAATTCAGACATGGATAGGCGCTCTCGCGCTCGATGCGCTGATCAATGCGGCATGGTCGGGTTGGACGGCGATCGGAATTCACAGCGGGCTTTCATTCGCGATTTTCTGGGGAATTCAGGTTTACATCATTCTCCATGGAACCGAGGGCATCAAGATTCTGGAAAGCTGGTCGGCGCCGCTGCTCCTCGGCGGTGGAATCGCGCTTCTCATATGGGCAATCAGAAATGGCGGCGGGCTTGGGAACGTCTTCGCGGGCTCGGTGAAACTTCAGCAGGGCGCCACGCCGTTCTGGACACTCTTCCCTGCCGCTCTCACGGCCAACGTAGGGTACTGGGCGACGCTGTCGCTGAACATTCCCGACTTCACGCGCTACGCCAAAAGCCAGAAGTCGCAGGCGCTCGGGCAGGCACTCGGACTTCCAGGAACGATGGTGCTTTTTGCGTTCATTGGAGTAGCGGTCACGAGCGCAACGATCGTCATTTTTGGCAAGGCCATTTGGGATCCGGTTGAGCTCATCACGAGAATCGGCAGCGCGTGGGTGATCATCGCCGGTGCGCTGGTGATTCTCGCCGCGCAGCTAACGACGAACATGGCCGCCAATGTCGTTTCGCCGGCCAACGATTTTTCCAACCTGAACCCGCGCCGAATTAGCTATGTCACGGGCGGTTTGATCACCGCGGTTATTGGAATTCTGATGATGCCGTGGAAACTCTATTCGAGTGCGTCCGCTTACATCTTTACATGGCTGCTCGGGTATTCGAGTCTCATGGGCGCACTGGGAGGAATTCTCATTGCGGATTACTGGGTCGTGAAAAAACAGCAGCTCGACCTCCACGATCTGTTCGCGCTCAAGGGACGGTACACCTACGCAAACGGAATCAACTGGCGCGCGATTGCGGCGCTGGTGCTCTCGGTGCTTCCGGTAGTTCCCGGATTTCTGCATGCCGTTACGACGCCAGGCGGACAGGTTGCAAACCCCACTTTTTTCGACCACCTGTACACCTACGCGTGGTTTGTAACGTTTGCCCTTAGCTTCGCGGTCTACCTTATTTTGATGCGCGGTCAAACAGTCACCGAAAGCTGAAACAGGAATAAGCCGAATGTCGAAAGTCGTAAAATGCGGCCTCATCCAGGCCACACACGCGTGCGCAACGGATGAGCCGCTGGAAACGATTCGCGAAGCGAACATCGCGAAGCACATTCCCATCATCGAGCAGGCGGCAAGGGAAGGCGTGCAGATCATCTGCATGCAGGAGATCTTCACGGGGCCATACTTCTGCGCCGAGCAGACCACGCGATGGTACGATTCGACAGAGCCAATCCCCGACGGGCCGACGACGAAACTCATGCAGGAGATCGCAAAGCGTAACAGCATGGTCATCGTCGTCCCGATCTACGAAGTGGAATCGGCAGGCGT
>JBDSBT010000299.1:0-3023 GCA_039921425.1 Gemmatimonadaceae bacterium
GACGCTCCGTCTGTGGGCAATGGGACGCGAAGGTGAAGTCGTATCCCAACTCATTCCGGAATTCGAAAAGGCACACCCCGGCCTCAAGATCGAAGTTCAACAGATTCCGTGGTCGGCGGCGCACGAAAAGCTCCTCACCGCATACGTCGGTGATGCCACGCCCGACATCGCCATGCTCGGCAATACGTGGGTGCCAGAGTTTTCAGCCGTCGATGCGCTCGAGCCGCTCGACGCACGGGTCGCAACGTCGAAGGACGCGCTGAAGTCCGACTTCTTCGAAGGAGTATGGAATACCAACGTCGTCGATGGCGTCACCTTCGGCATTCCGTGGTACGTAGATACGCGTGTGATCTTCTATCGGTCCGATCTGCTTGCGGCCGCCGGCTATTCGTCGATGCCAACGACCTGGGCCGATTGGCGAGCGTCGATGGAGAAAATCAAATCGAAAATGACCGCAAGGCAGTATCCGCTTCTAATTCCGACTACCGAGTGGCCGCCGCCGGTCATTCTCGGACTTCAAGCCGGGTCTCCACTGCTCAAGGACAACGGGCAATACGGCGCTTTTCACGATCCGGCGTTCGTGAAGGCCTTCACTTTTTACGTATCGCTTTACAAGGACGGTCTTGCACCGGCCTTAAGTGGCTCCGAGATCTCGAATCTCTATCAGGAGTTCGAGCGCGGAAACATTGCGATGTACATCAGCGGTCCATGGCAGATCGGAGAGTTCACGAACCGTCTTCCGAAGAATCTGCAGGACAAATGGATGACTGCTCCATTGCCAGGCGTTGACGGTCCCGGCGTCTCGCTGGCGGGAGGAGCCAGTCTGGCTCTGTTCAAGCGTTCAACGCACAAGACCGAAGCGTGGCAGCTGATGGAATTCCTTTCGCGACCAGACATTCAGCTTCGATTCTATCATCTGACTGGCGACCTCCCGGCTCGGCGCGAGTCGTGGAAGGACACCGCGCTCGCTGACAATCGCTATGCCAAGGCCTTTCGCGACCAGCTCGACCGCGTTGTTCCGACTCCGCAGGTTCCGGAGTGGGAGCAGATTGCAACAAAGGTCTTCGAACATGGCGAAGGTGCGGTTCGCGGAAAGAAGACTGTCGACCGTACTCTCGCCGAGCTCGATGCGGACGTAAATGGCATTCTCGAGAAGCGCCGTTTTCTTCTGAGCCTTAAGAGGGCATCGGCGCAAAAGGTGGCGACTCGATGAGCACCCGTCGCATTAGAATGCCGGCCGAGGCGAATACGGCCGCGTGGTTCTTCCTTGCGCCGGCTCTCGTACTCATCGGAGTCTTCTTTTTCCTTCCTGTTGCTGCGTCCCTTGTCCTGAGCGTCACCGATTTCGACATCTACGGCATCGCGAATACTTCAAGCACGCGGTTCGTGGGCTTCCAGAACTACGTCAAGCTTCTCCACACGCCGGATTTCTGGAATGCGCTCAAGAACACTTTCTACTTTGCGTTTGTCGGCGGTCCGCTGACGATTGCGGTATCGCTAGGGGCGGCGCTGCTGCTCAACTCGAAGCTCGTCCGGTTCAAGGGATTTTTTCGCACTCTTTATTTCACGCCATTCGTCACGACGCTTGTCGCTGTCGCGATTGTCTGGCGCTACCTGTATCACACACGATACGGCCTGTTCAACTACGGCCTTGGCAAGGTGGGACTCGGACCTATCGACTGGCTCGGTGATCCCCATTGGGCGATGCCCGCGATCATCCTGATGGCAGTTTGGAAGAGCTTCGGCTACAACATGCTGATTTTCATCGCGGGACTTCAGGCAATTCCGGATGAGCTCTACGATGCAGCCCAGATCGATGGGGCGAGCGCGTGGAGACAGTTCTGGAGCATCACGCTTCCGATGCTCGCACCTACGCTGGTGTTCATATCCGTCATTACGATGATCGGATATTTCCAGTTGTTCGCCGAGCCGTATGTGATGACGCAGGGTGGTCCACTACGGAGTACGACTAGTGTCGTGCTGCTCATGTATGAGGAAGGTTTCAGGTGGTGGCGGATGGGCTACGCTGCGGCGATCGCGTTCGTCTTGTTCATCGTGATCCTGATTGCGACACTGTTGCAGTTCCGGCTCCAGAAGGAGCACGCATGACTAGTCAGGCGATCGCCATTCGGTCGATTGCCCGCCGGCAACAGCTGGCGAAGGTCGGGTTGTACTTCCTTCTCATACTGGGCGCAGTGCTCGCGATGCTGCCGATGGTGTGGATGGTCTCGGCGTCACTGATGCCGACTGGTGAAGCCAGCACGTATCCGCCGCATTTCTTCCCGACCAGCATCACGTTCGACCACTACCGGGATCTGTTCGTTCGTCTGAATCTTGGACGCAACCTGCTGAACAGCGCGTTCGTGTCGTTCGTTGTGACGTTCGCATCGCTGTTCATCAATTCGTTGGCCGGTTACGCGTTCGCGAAAATGCGTTTTCAGGGTAGGGAGCGTTTGTTCAGAATGTTGTCCACCGGGCTCGTTCTGCCGACTCAGGTAGCGATGTTGCCGCTGTTTCTGCTTCTCAAGAACATGCACCTGATCAACACGTACTGGGGGGTGATCATCCCGGGACTCTCCAGCATTTTCGGGATCTTCCTTGTGCGGCAGTACGCATTGGCGATTCCCGATGAGATGCTCGATGCAGCACGAGTCGATGGCGCGGGAGAGTTCAGGATCTTCTGGTCAATCGTCGTGCCGGGCATCATGCCTATTCTTGCGACGCTCGCGATCTGGACGTTCCTGGCGACGTGGAACGACTTCATGTGGCCGCTGATTGTGTTGAGCGATGCGTCGCACTACACGCTCCCGGTTGCCCTCGCGAATCTGAGTGGCGAGCACGTACAGGACACCGAGTTGATGATGGCGGGGTCGGTGTTGACGGTAATTCCGGTGATGATGGTCTTCCTGTTCCTGCAGCGGTATTACATCCAGGGAGTGATGGCGGGGAGCGTGAAGGGATGATTGCGCTTTTCCCCGCGCTCGCGGCGATGATCATCGGCCAATCTGCAATCGTGGTCGATG
>JBDSBT010000300.1:0-6314 GCA_039921425.1 Gemmatimonadaceae bacterium
CGAACGCGAGACGCGCGAAAAAATGTCGACGCGCCGAAAAAGAATCGCCGAGAACCTGCTCCAATCGCAGCACAACACGGCGCATCTCACGACGTTCAATGAGGTCGACATGTCCGCCGTCAATGCACTTCGCGAGCGGATGAAAGAGAAGATCGAAAAGGAGCATGGCGTGAAGCTGACATTCATGCCGTTTTTCGTCAAAGCGGCTTGCATGGCGCTCGAGGCATACCCGGTCGTCAACTCCCAGATAGACGGCGACTCGATCATCTACAAGCACTACATCAACATGGGCATTGCCGTCGCGTCTGAAGCCGGCTTGGTTGTTCCGAACATCAAGGACGCGGACCGAAAGGGCATGCTCGAGATCAGCAAGGATATTTCCGCGGTCGCGAAGCGCGCCCGTGAAGGCAAGCTGGCGATGAACGATCTCACCGGCGGAACGTTTACCATCACCAACGGCGGCGTCTTCGGCTCGCTCGTTTCGACGCCAATAATCAACTACCCGCAGGTCGGAATCCTCGGGCTCCACAAGACCCAGGACCGCCCTGTCGCAATTGCCGGAAAGGTCGAGATCAGACCGATGATGTACATCGCCCTCTCGTACGATCACCGCATCGTTGACGGACAGCAGGCCGTGCTGTTCCTCGTCCGGATTAAGGAGCTGCTCGAAGATCCGGCGGCAATGCTCATCAGCTAACCGAAAATGGCTGACATGAAATCCGCGGACGTCGTCATCATTGGTGGCGGGCCGGGCGGCTACGTCGCCGCGATTCGCGCCGCGCAGCTCGGCCTGAATGCCGTTTGCGTCGAGATGGACAAGACACTCGGCGGCACCTGCGTGAACGTTGGGTGCATTCCGTCGAAGGCACTGCTCACTTCATCGGAACACTACGAGTGGGCGCGTTTGCATTCGGCCGAGCACGGCGTCAAGATCGAAGGCGTCTCGGCAGACCTTCCGACGATGCTCAAGCGGAAAGACTCCGTCGTCCTTCAGAACACCAAAGGAATCGAATTCCTTTTTAAGAAGAACAAGATCGAGTGGGCGAAGGGCCGCGGAACGCTCAGGGCTGGCAATGTCGTTGACGTCACCGCCGAAGATGGTGCGGCGACTTCGTACCAGGCAAAGAACGTCATCATCGCGACGGGCTCCGTCTCGATTGAGCTGCCGTTCCTCAAGTTCGACGAAGAGAGGGTCGTATCGAACATCGGCGCGCTCAAGATCCCGGAGGTTCCGAAGCATCTGATCGTGATCGGCGGCGGCGTGATCGGCTTGGAGCTCGGCTCGGTGTGGAGACGACTCGGCGCCAGGGTCACAGTCGTCGAGCTCTTCCCGACGATTCTTCCCGGCAATGACGAGGAAGTCATCAAGGAAGCCGACAAGATCTTCCGGAAGCAGGGACTGGAGATTCGCGCCGGCACCAAGGTGGTCGGTGCAACCCGCGAAGGCGATGTCGTCAAAGTCAATATCGACAAAGAGGGAGCGAAGGAGACCCTCGAAGCAGACTATGTGCTCGTGTCAGTGGGCAGAAAGTCGTCGCTGTCGGGAATCGATGCGGCAGCGCTTGGACTACACGTCGGCGAGCGTGGCGAAGTACTCGTCGACGAACAGATGCGCACAAATCTTTCAAACGTCTACGCGATCGGTGACGCAGTGGGCGGAAAGCTTCTAGCGCACAAAGCTGAAGAAGAGGGAGTGGTAGCAGCGGAAGTCATCGCTGGTCACCATGCGCGCATGGACTACAAGTCCATGCCATCGGTCGTGTATACCTGGCCCGAAATCGCGACTGTCGGCCTGGCCGAGCACGAAGTGAAGGCGTCAGGCCGCGAGTACAAAGTCGGGAAGTTTCCGTTCTCCGCCAACGGTCGCGCGCGCACAATGGCGGAGACAAGCGGATTCGTGAAATTCATCGCCGACGCGAAGACGGACGAGTTGCTCGGGTGCCACATCATTGGCGCCAATGCGTCCGATTTGATTCAGGAGGTCGTGCTCGCGTTCGAGTATCGCGGGTCGTCGGAGGATATCGGGATTACAGTCCACTCCCACCCGACTCTGTCCGAGACAGTAAAGGAAGCCGCACTTGGTGTCCTTGGGCGATCGCTACATATATAGGTAGTGCGAGCGACATTCTGGTGCTTGCTCCTGCTCTGAAACGGCTAGCTGTTCACGCGGCGCGCGAGGAAGACCTCGCCGCCGCACTTGCGTTGATAGAACATGAAAAAGAAAAGAACCGGTGGATCGAGCGCACGGCCGACTTTCTGCGGGAAGCGGTGGCGAAGCCCGATGGAGAGTATCGTGCGTGCGTCGCCGAGCGAGATGGCGAGATGGTTGGGCTCGGTGCGTTCGGAATGGTCGCCGGGACAGTTGGAACGGGGATGCTCTATTCCATTCTCGTCGGACCCGGGTCTCGGCGGGCCGGCATCGGCGAGCGGCTCCTTTTTCAGATCAAGGCGGAGCTGGTGACTGGTGGCGCGCGGATGATCGTGGCCGAGATTCCGGGAGATCCATCTGTAATGCGGTTTCGTGCGTTGCTGCTATCACATGGCTTCGTCGAGGAAGCGCGCATCGAAGACTATTATCGCGAGGGCCTGCCTCAGATCATCTCGCTTTTCGACATGTAGTTTTCGGAACTCACTCTTACCAGACACGTCAAATGCTTCTTGAACCAGTTTCAGCGCAGGACGATCTCGAGCTGCGTGACAAGGACGCAGTGGCACCGAAGAATCTTGCCAGGGGAGACGATCTGAAGAAGGAGATCAACGGGCTTCTGGAGCGGCTGACGGAGCTGCAGAACGTTTTCTATGCGGACGGGCGTCACTCGCTGCTGATCGTTCTTCAGGGCCGCGATGCATCGGGCAAGGATGGCGTCGTACGCACAGTGATCGGCGCGTTCAATCCGGCCGGTGTGCGTGTCAATTCATTCAAGGTTCCGACACCCCTCGAGATGGCGCACGATTATTTGTGGCGCGTGCATCAGGTGATGCCTGAAAAGGGGATGATCGGTGTATTCAATCGCTCACATTACGAAGACGTACTGGTCGTGAGAGTGCACAACTACGTGCCAAAGCCGGTTTGGTCGAAGCGCTACAAGCAGATCAACGATTTCGAACAGATGTTGAGCGAGAACGGGACGGTGATCCTGAAGTTTTTCCTTCATGTGTCACGCGATGAGCAGACGGTGCGATTGCGTGATCGCGTTCAGGATGAGACGAAGAACTGGAAGTTCAAAGCCGGTGATCTGGATGAGCGGAATCTGTGGGACGATTACACGGCAGCGTATCGAGATGCCCTTCGGAAATGCAGCACGAAGTGGGCGCCGTGGTATGTCGTTCCCGCGGACAGCAACAAGGCGCGTAACTACCTCATCGCAGAGCGTATCGTCGAAACACTAGAGAACCTCGAACTGAAATATCCCAAGCCGAAGTCCGACCTGAAGCAGTACCTGAATGACTTGAAGTAGCGCTCTTCATCACTCCGTCGATTCATGCGATGTGAGTTGATACTCGCGTGACCCGGCGCATCTTCGAGATCCGTCCCAGACGGCGGCGGTCGAAGCTGAAGTACAGCCACTGCAAGTCCGCACTATCGACACGACTCGTGGCGCCGCGTGCGTTGTCACCTTCGGAAACCAAGCGTTCGCCTCGGAGAGGTTGCCTTTAACGCTGGAGGCACGGTGGCGTCTACCAGTTTGAAGCACAATCGGAACCCAAAAATGAATCTGCACACTGCCACAATTTTTATGGGGGCGCTTGGCCTCGTGGCCTGCGTATCCCTCTCGGTCGCCTCATCGGCCCAATCAACGCTTGCCAAGTCGGCCACGCCCGCTCGGCTCGACCACCGCGAGCTCGCAGCAGACCAGCAGGTCATCCACGCACTGAATCGACTGTCGTTCGGCGCGCGTCCAGGCGACGTGCAGAAAGTACGCGCCATGGGCCTCGACAAGTGGATTGACCAGCAGCTGAATCCTGAAAAGATCGACGACTCGTCGCTCGATCAGTTCATGAACCACTACAGCATTCTCCACGAAAACCAGAATCAGCTTCTTCAGGAATACTCGATCGCACAGCGTGATCGCCGACAGGTGAAGCGGGCGGCGGGAGACACGACTCGGAACATGGTCTCGCGCCAAGACGGCATGGCGTTTCAACAGATCGGGCTGAAGCGTCGCCAGGTTGGCGGCCAGCTTCAGTCGTCGCGGGTCGCGCGGGCTGTCATCAGCAACCGCCAGCTCGACGAAGTCATGACGGACTTCTGGCTCAACCACTTCAACATTTTTGTTCAGAAGGGTCCCCCGGAAGCCTACTACCTGGCCGGGTACGAACGCGATGTGATCCGACCGAATGCGTTAGGCAGGTTCCGCGATCTGCTCGAAGCAGTCGCGAAGAGTCCGGCGATGCTGTTCTATCTAGACAATGCTCGCAGCATGGCTGACACCAGCAGACCGCGTCTCGCAAGCTTTGACCGCAACCCGCGGAGGGGCGGTGGAAATCCCGCAGGTGGAGCCCTCGTTGGCCGCGCTCGTCGACCCGACGGAGCTGTTGGCAGGCCCGGTCGGGGCGCCATCGGGGGCGTACTTGGCGGTGTTGGTGGGCAAATGGGACAAATGGATCCCGCCCAGGCCTATCAGATTCGCCAACGCGTGAATCAACTCAAGAAGGGCGGTCTGAACGAGAACTACGGCCGCGAGTTGCTCGAGCTCCACACGCTTGGTGTGGACGGTGGATACACACAGCAGGATGTGATCAACGTCGCACGAGCCCTCACTGGCTGGACGATCAAGCCCCCGGCAACCGGCGGAGGCTTTGTCTTTCGTCCCGAGATGCACGACGCCGGCGAGAAAATCGTGCTCGGCCACAAACTGAAAGCCGGACGAGGACTGGAAGATGGCGAAGACGTGCTCGACATAGTCTCGCGTCATCCGTCCACGGCTCGGTTCATTGCGACCAAGCTCGTGCGTCACTTCGTATCCGACGATCCGCCGAAGGCGCTCGTCGATCAGGCAGCTGCGGTTTTCACAAAGACCAATGGAGACATTCGAGAAGTAGTTCGCACGATCATTACATCGAACGAGTTCTTCTCGCAGCAGGCATTCCGCAGCAAGGTGAAATCGCCGTTCGAGGTCGTCGTCAGCGCGATGCGCGCGATGGACGCTCAGCCCGACAGTACACCGCGAACCGCGCAGGTCATCGCCTACCTCGGCCAGCCGATCTACGGGCATCAGGCGCCAAACGGCTATCCCGATACCGGGGACGCATGGATGAATGCTGGCGCGATTCTGAATCGTATCAACTTCGGAATGGCCGCAGCAGCCAACAGAATTCCCGGCGCTCGCGTCAAGGCGATTTCCGGATTCGACACGCTTAGCTCCGCGACGCGGGCAAAACAGGTCGATGCGGTCGTGTCGCTCATACTCGGCGGATCTGCATCGCCCGACACGCGCGCCGTCCTCATGTCAGGCGAGAATCCGCTGCTCGCGAGCGGTGCAGCCGCCTTACCGGTGGCGACTGATATGGCGGTACAACCCGCGGACGACATGATGATGCAGCCAGCCGGGGGCGGTGCGGCAAATGCCGCCAACCGCAAACGGAACAAAAAGAATCAGCCGGTGAAAGGCGCCCAGCAGAATCCGCTGGCCGCCCGCAACGGCGCAGTCCCACAACTCAACGGCATCGCCCAGGTAGTCGGCCTGGCACTCGGCTCACCCGAGTTTCAGCGCCACTAGTTAAAGAGGTCTTCTATATGGAACGCAGAGCATTCGTAAAATCCGGAGCCCTCGCTCTGGTAACAATGGGACTCAGTCCCAGCTTTCTCCGACGCACCGCGTTCGGCGCGCAGATGTTGCAGGCGCCGAAGGGCAAGACACTGATCTGCCTCTTTCAGCGCGGTGCGGCGGACGCACTCAACATCGTGGTTCCTCATGGCGACGCGTCGTATTACGGCCTGAGACCATCGATTGCGATCCCGCGTCCTTCTGGATTGTCCAAGACAATCTCACGCGACGCGGCAATAGATCTGGATGGATTCTTCGGTTTGCATCCATCGCTTGCTCCGTTCAAACCGTTGTATGATCGGGGACTACTTGCTCCGGTTCATGCCGTTGGCAGTCCAAGCACGACGCGCTCGCACTTCGACGCGCAGGACTACATGGAAACCGGAACGCCCGACATCAAGGGAACTACCGACGGATGGCTGAACCGCTATCTCGCGGTAAAAGGTACGTGCGACGAGTGTCACCTTACACCATTCCGCGCTGTTGCTCTCACTCAGCAAACGCCACGAATCATGGAAGGCGCAAATGAAGTCGTTGCGATGAACA
>JBDSBT010000301.1:0-3282 GCA_039921425.1 Gemmatimonadaceae bacterium
GGCCTGATCGGCGACTCGTGATTGTAGAGAATGCCGGAGCACGCATAAAGTCCGTAAGCTTCGCGGTAGTTGGCCACTTCCCAGAATGCCGCAGCCTTGGCGACTGCGTATGGACTTCGCGGCTTGAACGGAGTTGCCTCGTTTGCCGCGACTCCGCCGGTGTCGCCGAAGCATTCGCTCGAGCCTGCGTTGTAGAAGCGGATGGGCTGCTCGACGAACCGGATGGCCTCGAGGAGATTGAGCGTGCCTTGTGCGATGCTCTCGAGGGTCTCCACAGGCTGCTGGAAAGAGAGCGCGACGGAACTCTGCCCCGCGAGGTTGTAAATCTCGTGCGGCGAGGTTTTACGGATCACCTGGAGAACGCTACGGAAGTCGGTGACGGCCATCGACTCGAGCCGCACCTGATCGCGAATGCTGAGCTTTTCTAGCTTGCCGAAATGGGAGATCTGCGCGTCGCGCGAGGTGCCGTATACTTCGTAGCCGCGGGAGAGAAGAAGGCGTGCGAGATAAGCCCCGTCCTGTCCGGACACGCCGCATATCAGCGCGCGCTTCGAGGTGCCCAAGCCTGCAAAATTTTCAGCCATTCCCCCTAATTTGGCGAAATCCCTCATTCGACGTTAGGCTTTGCTGATATCGTGCCTGCGTCACGGTCAATAGCAAACGCCGGCGGCAGGGTTGTCGTTGGTGTGCGTCTGCTGTCACTAGAATTGAGCAAATTTGAACACCCTTTGCGGCCGCTGGTAGCGCCCGCTCACGAGGCCGTTCCCCGCCGAATTAGATTAGTCCAACCGCCAGACCAGAATACCGACCACTAGTGCTATTCAACTCCTTCACCTTCCTGATTTTCTTCCCGGTGGTGGCGACGATCCATTTCGTCGTGCCCCAACGCTGGCGCTGGGCGTGGCTCCTCGCCGCCTCGTGCTACTTCTACATGGCGTTCATCCCCGTCTACATCCTGATCCTGTTCTTCACGATCGGGATTGACTACGCCGCCGGAATACTGATCGAGAACGCTCAGGGTAGACAAAGAAAGTGGTATCTGGTGATGAGCATCATCGCGAACGTCGGTGTGCTGGCGGTGTTCAAGTACTTCAACTTCCTTAACGCGAATATTCACTCCATTGCGGGAGTGTTTCACTGGCCGTATGGCATCCCGCCGCTCAACATCATCCTTCCGATCGGGTTGTCGTTTCACACGTTCCAGGCGATGAGCTACACCATCGAGGTGTACCGCGGTAATCAGAAAGCGGAGCGCCATCTCGGGATTTACGCACTGTACGTGATGTTCTTCCCGCAGCTCGTCGCGGGTCCGATAGAGCGTCCGCAAAATCTGCTGCACCAGTTTTACGAGAAGCACGAAGTCGACTATGACCGCATCACGAGCGGACTCAAGCGCATGGCATGGGGCCTGTTCATGAAGGTCGTCATCGCAGACCGGCTCGCTCGCTACGTGAATGTCGTCTACAACGAGCCGACGAGCTTCCTCGGCCTTACGACAATCATCGCAACGGTCTTCTTCGCGTTCCAGATATACTGCGACTTCGCCGGCTACTCGCACATGGCGATCGGTGCAGCCGAGGTCATGGGATTCAAGCTGATGCGAAACTTCGATCGGCCATACCTGTCGAGATCGATCAGTGAGTTCTGGAGCCGCTGGCACATCTCGCTTTCCAGCTGGTTCCGCGACTACGTCTACATCCCGCTCGGCGGCAGTCGCGTCGCGCGGCCCAGGTGGTACTACAATCTTTTCATCACGTTCCTGCTCAGCGGATTGTGGCACGGAGCGAACTGGACGTTCGTTATCTGGGGCGCGCTCAACGGGTTCTACCTGATTGCCTCGCTGATGACTGTCGATCTCCGCGCATCGATTACAAGAGCCGCGGGTCTCGCAGAGAGGCCGGCGCTGCACAATGCTGTGCGAATTCTTGTCACTTTCGGACTGACGACGTTCGCGTGGATTTTCTTCCGCGCGAATAATCTCAGTGACGCGCTTCACGTGATCAGCGCTTCGCTGCATCGACCGGTGCCGCACCAGATTCTCCCCGATATCCTGAGGGGGGAGGGAATCACTAAAATCGAAGTAGTGTTCGATGTACTGTTGATTGCCGGATTGATGTGGTTTGAGGCGCAGAGAGGCGTCGTGAGCGTCGCGGAGAAATTCAGAGCGCAGCCGGCGTGGGTCAGATGGCCCGCGTACTATGCAGTCTGCATGTCGATCTGGTTCCTTGGAATCAGCGGCGAGGCGAAAGCATTTATCTACTTCCAGTTCTGATGCCCGCTGCCGCCAGGAAGCTTATCGTCCGCATCGGATTTCTCCTGCTCGCCGTCGTTCTCACCGGCGCTCTTGCGAGCCAGTACGACGTGCGCAAGGTAGACAACGATTACATCGCGGCCGTGCTCGAGAAGGACAGGCTGATTCGACATACGCCTTCGCCGAAGATCATTCTGGTAGGTGGATCGAACCTCGCGTTCGGAATTGACAGTCACATGATGGAAGATTCGCTCGGGGTGCACGTGGTCAACATGGGCCTTTATGCGAAGCTGGGTCTGCGCTATATGCTTGCGCAGATAAAGCCGTACATCCGGCGCGGCGACATTGTCGTAGTGGTTCCCGAATACGACCAGTTCTACGGCAACTTCGCCAACGGCGACAACACGCTCAACACCGCGTTGCTCTACGCGCCAAGCGACCGCATCAGCGATTTCGTCAAATCGTACTCGATAATAGATGTTGTGGTTCGTCCCCGCGCGGAGAACGCGCGGCGGGCTTTTCTTCATGCGGCTGCCGCCGCTGTCGGACGAGAGAATCAGTTTTATCCGCCCGATACAAACCCTGTGTACAATCGACACTCGTTCAACGACCGGGGCGACGTTATCAGTCATCTGGGCCGGAAGGGAAAAGATCCTGATTCGATCTTTGTTCGCGCGCTTCCATCGCTCAAGACGTTCAACGCGAAAACGGTCGACGATCTCAATGGCATCGCAGACGATGCGAGCACCGTTGGAGCGAAGAGCTACTTCATGTTTCCGTCATACATGGAGAGGGCGTATGCCTTGTCGGACAAGGCGATCGATTCGCTTCAGGCAAAGATCGGCGGCGCTTCGCGCATGCCGTTTGTCGGCTCCGCCCGGGACTTCGTTTTTGCCGACTCGCTCTTTTTCGATACGCGTTTCCATCTCACCGGGGCAGGCAGGGCAATTAGGAGCGTCAGGATGATTGACATCCTTCGCGCGGCTGGTGAGCGCGACGGCTGGCTCCCGCGTCGCACAGCGGAACCGCCG
>JBDSBT010000302.1:0-4223 GCA_039921425.1 Gemmatimonadaceae bacterium
TGGCCTTGAGAACCTTGAAAGTGCTGGGCTCTGCCTTGCCATCTTCGGTGACAACGAACTGTGCCTGGACCTCACCTTCAACGCCGGACGAACGCAGCGCGTCAGGGTAGCGCGGGGCGCCAGTGCCAGGGATCTGAGCGACCGGCTTCTCCACCTGGAACTCGAAGTACGTCTGGTTTGCATCGATCTTCTGCGGTGTTCCTCCAGCGACGCCAGTGGCGGTTCCACCCTTCACTCCCTTTCCGCTGAAGTCCTCTTCACTCGTGACTTTCTTGCTGAGATCGATATCAGGGATCTTGATCGGAATGTTCACCGGTGCCTGAAGTACCTGAAATCCCTTCGGTGGCGGGGCCTTGACGACAACTTCCTTCGGCGGCGGAGGTGGCGGCGGCTCCTTAGGCTTTGGCGCCTCCTTCTTCATCTCCACAAACTGAATTTTCTCTGCCTTTGTCTTGTCGTCGGCAATGCCCGCGCGGGCAGTGAGGATGACAGCGCCGGCGATCAGAGCGCCGTGAAAGATGAGGCTGAACAGCGTACCGCCAGCCATCTTCTCCTTCTTGGGCTTCGACTCGATCAGCTGATTGAACATTGAATCACCGAGGAAAGGTTTGGTGACACGTAGACTATCTAAACCGACTGCGCGAGGTAATGGCGGGAAGATTAAGAATCCATGAAATCCCGCTTGATCAAATTTCAGATGTTCTCAACGTGCGAAGGCAGGGGCAGCGTTACAGTGAAGAGACTCCCTCGCCCCAGTCTTGATGATGCAGTCAGTGTGCCACCGTGCGCCTGAGCGATCCATTGGCTGATTGCCAAACCAAGTCCGAAGCCTCCCCTCTCGGACATTCGCGACCGCACTCTGTCAGCTCTCCAGAAACGCTCGAAAATGTAAGGCACATCTGCGGCCGCAATTCCAATTCCCGTGTCGCGTACCGCAAATGTCACATTTTCCGGGTGCACGCCGAGCCCGATATCCACCTTCCCGCCGGCTGGGGTGTATTTGATCGCGTTTGTGATGAGATTGAGAAATAACTGGCGCAGTCGCGTCTTATCTCCCATCACTGTCACCTCGGCCGTAAACGGAAGATTCACCGCGACACCTGCGGCCTCGCCAAGTATCAGCGCAGTCTCGTAGACATCCTCGACGAGCGGCTTCAACTCGATCGGCTCGCGATGAATGTCGAAGCGTCCTTCGTCGGCCCGGGCAAGCGTCAGCAGACTCTCGACGAGATCTGCCATGCGTGTCGTCTCGTGCAAGGCTTCCTCCAGCGCTATGAGCCGCTCGTTCTGGGTTCCTTCGGACATTGCGCGCTCCACGTCGGCTCGAAGAACCGCAAGCGGCGTCTTCAGCTCATGACTCGCGTCGGCGGTGAATCGGCGCAGGCCTAGAAACGAAGTTTCGAGGCGCTCGATCATCGCGTTCAGTGTCTCGACGAGCTGCTCGAATTCCAGTCCGGCGTTGTCGATGGTGAGCCGGCGATGGAGGCTTCTTCCGTCGCTTATCGCGGCAACATCGCGCGTGATCTTTGAAATTCTTTGCGACGTAAGACCCAGCATCTGCCACGCACCCCAGGTCGCGAAGCCAATGACCGGAATCAGAAAAAAGAAGGCGTAGGTGTATTCGCGAGGCAGCGCAGTTGCCTCGTTGGTTGGAACTCCAACGATCACCTTGCCGAGCGATGTCGGCGACCGCGCAACCGTTCGCGCTACCAGCAGCACCCTTTCGCCCGAGCTGTTCAATAACAGCAGTCCGGCGGGCCCGCCGACAGGAAGATTCGCTAGCTGGCCCGCAAGCAGCGCAGAGTCGGCCGAATTCAGTCGAATGACCGCCGCTGATTGAAAAAGGGGAAAGCCATTGCGATCGGTGATAACGAGGAAGTTGGGAAACGAGCTGAGCATCGCTCCAAGTCGCGGAGTGATCGATAGTGTCTCGGCGGCGGTGTCCGGTCCGATCACGACCGCCTGCGCTCTCTCGCCGGCGTCGAGAATCAGTGATGTGGCGAGGTCAGCCTCCGTCGACGCGTAGCGGCCGATGTCCGCATAGATGGTCGCGTTGCGCACCGTCCACGCCATGAGCCCAATCACACCTGAGACGGAGACCAGCCCCGCTACGAACGCCGCGGTGAGGTTGGTCCGGGACGAGGCCATCGGTCAGCCGCGAGACTGCGAAGACTCTGCGCGAATCACATAGCCCACGCCGCGAATCGTGTGAATGAGCTTCTGCACGTGATTCGCGTCGATCTTTTTTCGCAAATGGTTGATTACCACGTCGACGATGTTAGTCCCCGGATCGAAGTGGTATCCCCACGCGTATTCAGTAATGAGCGTACGGCTCATCACCCGCCCCGCGTGCCTCATCAGATACTCGAGCACCGTGTACTCCTTTGGCGTGAGCTCGATGGGACCATTGCCTCGCGTCACTTCGCGCGTATCGAGATGCAGCTGGAGATCGGAGACCTTGAGCGACGGTGAAGCCAGGACGCGCGGACGACGGGACAAGGCCTCCACACGAGCGAGAAGCTCCTCGAACGCGAACGGCTTCGTGACGTAGTCATCTGCGCCGGCGCGGAGCGTCTCGACTTTTGCGTCGATTGCGTCCTGGGCTGTGAGCACGAGAATCGGACGCTCAAAGCCCTTCGCGCGCAGGCCGTTGAGAACCTGCAAGCCTGGCTTGCCAGGAAGCCGCATGTCGAGAATGACAAGGTCGTAGCTGCCCGACATCGCGGTCTGCTCGCCTTCAACACCGTTGGTGACCAGATCTACGGCCCACCGTTGCTGCTCGAGCCCGCGCTTGACGAATTGTCCGACTGTGGGGTCGTCCTCGATCACAAGAATCTTCATATAGGGGTGAATCTATATGAACGAAACAGATCCGAAGGCAAGCGGCCCCGGGTCTATGGGTCATTCCCGGCCTGCCGCATTTTTTGCAGTTAAGAGATTGTGGTTCGTGCAACTGAATATCTGGAGGAATCGTCAATGGACGTAGCAGCCGCATCTGAAAAGCCCGCGCTTTACGCCACGCTGAAGTGCCAGTTCTGCGGGACATGGAACCGCATCGACGCCGCCCGAGCCTCCGACGGACCGAAATGCGGGAAGTGCTCTAAGCCGATGCTCCTGGACCGTCCGATTGCGCTTGACGACGAGAGCTTTGCCAAGACCATTTCCGATAGCGAGCTGCCTGTTCTTGTTGATTTCTACGCCGACTGGTGCGGGCCCTGCAAAATGATGGCGCCATCAGTGGATAAGCTTGCCGCAGACTACAGCGGGCGCGCGATCGTGGCGAAGCTGAACACCGATCTGGCCCAGCGAACGTCGGAGTCATTTCAGATCAGAGGCATTCCGACAACCATCGTCTTTTTGAAGGGAAAAGAAATTGCCCGTCAAACCGGAGCCGTGCAGTACCCGGCTTTGGCCTCGATGCTCGACCGAGCCGCGACTGACTGAGCAACGGTTCCTAGAGTCTTACTTCAACGCTCTTCAGACGCTCACTGACAGTCGCGATATCACCTCGGCTCGATAGATCGAGGACGCCGGCATCCAGGGGAACGACCCGGAATTTCATTCCGAGCTCGTCGATACCGAGCTGAACTGCCTGCGGCAGCTCGTATTCGTTCCTGACCGAGATGGGTACGAGGCGGCAGGCCTCGAATATTCGGCTGTCGAAGAGCCAACAGTTCATGCTGGCGAGCGCGTCGTCCGACTGGGCTAGCGATTCCGCCGCTTTCCCTACGAGAATCTTCCGGAGAAACCCATCCGCATCGACATCGAGCGCGCCAAATCGCCCAATCCGGTCGGCAGCGATGTTTCCTTCGCCGATCAGCGATCGGCGACGAAACCCCGCTATGGCCGGCGCCTCAGTCGCGCGCAAGGTCGCGAGGGCCGTAGCGGGATAGTAGTTGTCGGAGTTCAAGACGGCGAAGCTGTCGCTTTCTATTATAGGTTGAGCGGCGAGCACGGCGTTGGCAGTGCCCAGAGCCACATCCTGGACCGCGAACGCGATGTCAACGCGAGTCGGGACGGCCGCCTTCTGAAAGTGATGCCTGACCATCCCGTGTTCTGGCCCCACGACCAGGCAGACCCGCCGAAATCCCGCGTCGGCAAGCGCGCTAACCACAAAATCCAGAAACGGCCGTCCAATAGGAATCATTCCTTTGACGCCGGCGTCCGCGACTGAGGCCTGATCCAAACCAATGCGTGCGGAGTCGTCGGCCTTTCGCATCCTT
>JBDSBT010000303.1:0-9130 GCA_039921425.1 Gemmatimonadaceae bacterium
TCTTCCGGTGTATGCGGAGTTGGTACAGCGGTGGCAGCGAGTCGACCCGCGAGATTCGCTACAGGGAGCCGATGGTGTCGCGAATGTGATGCGACAGTTATATGGCCTGAGTCGTCCTGCAAAGTCTTGGGAACGCGACTATCTCCGATCGCGCGTACCCGGATACGATCCGGCGTGGTTGTCTCAGTTTCTCGCCAGCGGGGAAGCAGTTTGGGTTGGAGAGACGAACTCGGACGCCACCGGCGACACGGCAATGCTTTCTCGGCTGCGATTTTTTGGTCGCGGAACGGGATCTCTCTGGATTGGAGATGAACCGCTCAATGAGATCGAAGATCGGCTCAGCGAGAATGCGCAAATGGTGCGAGCGAAGATTGCAGAGGAAGGGGCCTCTTTCACTCTCGATCTCGAAGCGGTAACCGGCTTCACGCCTTTGGCAATCAAGGAAGCTCTGAGAGAATTGGCTGCGGCAGGGATCGTAACGAACGATACGGCCGAGGCTATGCGCGAGGTTATTCGCTGGCGCCCATTGGACACTGGTATCGCAAACGCTCCCGATCCGACTCGCTGGCTGCCGGCGGATTACCGTCCGTCGAACAGGCATGTGGTTCAGCGGAGACCCAACCTACGCCGAATTCCCAAATGGCGGCGACCGGACAGACCCGGCGCGGTTCCATCTAATTGGGGCGGCCGATGGTCGCTCGTTCACAGGCTCGGGACTTTGGGTCGCACTGTTGTGGTGGAAGAGCGTGCAGCACAAATAGCGCGATACTGGCTCGACAGGTATGGCATCGTATCGCGAGAATTGTGGCGACGAGAACGACCACGTGTTGCATGGAGAATCATCTATCACGAGCTCAAGCGCATGGAGTTCAGAGGTGAAGTGCGCCGAGGATACTTCGTCAAAGGTCTTGCGGGTTCTCAGTTCGCTACGAATGCCGCAGTCGAACAGCTCCGGTCGATTGCTGAAGAGTCAGAGAACGGCAAACCTTTCATCGCGCTGGCTGCGAGCGACCCGGCCAACATTTATAATCTTCCGCTCGATCTCGTGGATCGGGATCCGCTGTCCCGCCCAAGGGGAACTGGCGGATTGATCGTGACGCGCGGTGGTCGAGTTGCTATCTCTGTCGAAGGGAGGGGAAAGCGGATAGCTGTAGCTGATTGGCTTGAGAAAGACGATGTGATTCGAGCGAAGGAGGTGCTAGCTCTACATCTGCGTGGGGAGAAGAACGCTCGATATCTCATGTTACCAGAAATCGGAGGACGAGGTTGACCGCATCGATAGCTGCAGATTTGCGACCGGCTGTTACCAGCCAGACAAGGGACACGGTTCGCACCAGGGTAACGTCCGTCGATCTGGTTCGCGGCATTGTGATGATTCTGATGGCTCTCGATCATACCAGAGACTACTTCAGCAATCTTCGCTTTCAGCCGGAAGACCTATCCAAAGCCACACCATTTCTGTTCGCCACAAGGTGGATCACGCATTTCTGCGCTCCCACATTTTTCCTGCTAGCCGGCGTTGGAGCGGCACTAGCCGTTTCGGGTGGCAAATCGAAGAAGGAAATCAGTCGGTTTCTGCTCACTCGTGGACTCTGGTTGATATTTCTGGAGCTCACCGTCACGGCGCTGGGATGGAATTTCAAGCTTGGATACCCGGTCATCCTGCTCGTGATCTGGGCCCTCGGCCTCTCGATGGTGATTCTTTCGGGCTTGGTCTGGCTTCCGCAAAAGGCCGTTGGTGCAATCGCATTGGCGACGATCATCGGTCACAACTTGCTCGACAATGTTGGGGCTGCGTCGATGGCGGGCGGGAGTCCGCTCTGGCATCTGCTCCACAGGCCCGGGCTTGTTTCGCCGGATCCATTGGTAATCGTCGGCTATCCGATAATTCCCTGGTTTGCCGTGATGGCGCTGGGCTTTGCTTTTGGAGAGGTCTTTCGATGGCAGCCGGAACGACGAAAACGTTTTCTGCTCATTGGTGGAGCGGTGTCGATTGTCGCATTCATGGTGATACGATTCCTGAACGGCTATGGGAACCCGGAACCTTGGACGCCTCAACGAACAGGCGCGCTGACAGTTGCTTCATTTCTCAATGCTTTGAAGTACCCCCCGTCGCTCGATTATTTGCTGATGACGCTCGGTCCAGCGTTCATTGCGCTGGCACTGCTGGAAAATGCGCGCGGTCCGCTTGCGCGCGCGGTCAGCGTGTATGGGAGAGTACCCATGTTCTATTACATCCTGCATCTCTACCTGATTCACATACTCGCATACGCGTTCGCCATGTGGCAGGGCGGAGACGGAAATTTCCTCAGTCTGGACGTGTCGTCATTCCCGGCGTGGTATGGAACTGGACTTCCGGGGGTTTACCTCGCCTGGGCGACGGTCGTGCTGATTCTGTACCTGCCGTGTCGCTGGTTCGCCAATCTGAAATCGCGGCGGCGCGACCGGTGGCTGAGCTACATCTGACCTAGCGAATGTCCGCGCGGCCAAGCGCTGCGCGGACAGCCTCGCGCATGGCAATCACCGCTTCTTCGCGAGCGGCGGGACTGTCTTCGCGAATATGCAGCTCGATCCCATCGGCAACTGGAGCACGACGCCAGCTGTGAGTGTTGTTGTCTTCGCGCTCGGCGGTTGTATCCGCGCCTGCAGTGAGTGCAGGATCGAGTGACGTTGCAATGCGCCGCTCGAGAGCATCGCCCGTGACGTCCTTCATCTCGGTTTTGATCTTGTCGAGACTCTGTCCTTCGCGCTGCCTGATCTTGATAGCGAGAAGCTGCAACAGGTGACGGTAGTTATACGTCGCGGCGGTGCCGGTTCCCTCGGGACGATCGAGCAAACCGCTGGCGACGTAGAATCTTACCGATCGCGCAGTCGGAGCTGCGCGCGCCGAAGCGTTTGTCGGACGTATGCCCGCCGCGTCAACTAAGGCTGTGACGTGGGCTGCGAGACCTCGTGCGTTCCAGGGAGCGTGGCGAGAGTGTGCGCGGAGGAGAGAGACAGGCGATTCAGCCATGTTGATAGGATAACATTAAAGTCATCGGGCCGCTCGTCATGCGGAAGGTCACCCGCGGGCGTCATCACAGAGAGCTCGAAGTCGGGTTTGATTGCGCGAAATCCCCGGAATTCCTCGACGGGCGCGGCCGCACCCTCCTCGCCCCACACAAGCAGCGAAGGCTGACTGAGCCGGCGAAGTGCTTGTCGAACATCGATGTTCAGGCTTCCCGAAATGAATGCCGCTGGAGCGTGGCGCGCACCACGCTGATGCGAAGTCCAGTAGTAGATATCGACTAGCTCGTCAGTGACGATGGTATTGTCGGCGTACGTTTTTTCGAGATAGTATCGAAGACTCCTTTTCGAAACGAGCGCATTGAACATCGCAGTGCCAATAATCGGCGCTTCCACCGCCAGTCTCTCCGCCTCACCACCAACACCGGCAGGCTTGTTGAGTCGCGTCAAACCCGTGGGGGCGATGAGTGCGATCGCGGGAAATCGTTGCGGATCGCGAGCGCCGAGTACGATGGCGTAGGCGCCGGAGAGGGATGAAGCGACAAGTACGCACGGCTCGGCGATTACCTGATGAACGAAATCCGAGATCAGCGATATGTAGAGTCTTGCGGAGTAGCGAATCGCCGGACGATCAGAGCGGCCGAAGCCGAGCAGGTCGATTGCATAAACCGTGTTGCCGCGTGCGAGATAGTCCACGTTATCGTGCCACTCATACGACCATGCGGCGGCATGGATTCCGTGAACGAGCAGCATCGGCCGACCGCTGCCATGCTTCGTGAACGCAATCCTTCGTCCCCTCCACTCGAAGCCACCTTCTTCACCGCCGATGAGGTTCTCGAGCTGGTCGACACCTTTCCGGGCGAACGCATTGTAGGCAGCCGCGGCTCCGACGAGCGCGCCGCCTGACATCAGTACCTTCTTCCAGCGATTATCGTTCTGGTCCATCCGTCCACACCTCGAGTCTGATGCTGATCCGGCCCAAGAAAAATACCACTCTTGAAAGTATCTATTCCGCGTACGCGCGGAGGCTAATTCGCAAACAGTTCGGCCATGTGCGAATGAGCGGCTACGCGTTTCCAGCAACCGACCGGCCCGTGATCGCCTACATGAATCACACTGCCTGGTGGGATGCGGTCGTTCCTGTGCATCTATCGCACGACTTATTCCGGCGTGAAATACATGCGCTGATGGAAGGCGAGCAGCTGAGAAGATACCCATTCTTCCGGCATCTAGGCTTCTTCGGGCCGAATGGAGGTGGGCTGGCCGATGCGAGAGCAGTTGTCGAGCATGCGTCGAAGGTTCTTGGCAGTGGAAGCAAGCCAATTCTCTGGATCTGCCCGCAGGGCGCAATTCTACCATCGCGTGCACCGATGAAGTTCAAATCCGGACTTGCCAGGATTGCGGAAGCAGTGCCACACGCGCTCGTGATTCCGGTGGCCGTTCGCTATGAATTTCTGAAGAGCGAGCGGCCTGAATGCCGGGTACGATTGGGAGAGCCGGCAATGCGAACCGAGGAAAATCCTTCTGGGTTCACACGCCGGCTCGAGTCTTTACTTCAGGCCGAGATCGATGCGCTGGATTCGGAAATTGAGCACGACCTGGTTTCGTAGGTAACTGCTAGCGGCGTCCCTTTCCGCGCTTCTTTGGTGCGGCCTTCTTTTTTTTGGATCCGCCCTTTGGACTTGTCTTCCTGCCGGCGCTTTTTGCTGAGCTCTTTTTGGCAGCCGGCTTTTTCACCGGCGCGGCCTTTGACGCCTTGCCTTTGGAGCTAGACTTTGCTCCGCCGGATTTCGGCTTGGACGATTTAGCTGCAGCCTTTTTCGCTGGTGACTTTGTCTTAGCCGGCTTGGCGATCGCTGCCTTGGCGATCGCTGCCTTGGCTGATGATACCTTGGCTGACTTCGCTCCCCTGGAAGGAGCGGCCGATTTGACGCCGGATTTGCCGGCCGACTTACCGGCTGGTGGACTGCTCGAGGACAACGCGCTGGATGCCTTCTTCGAGGACGGAGGCGCGCTTGGCGGCTCATCCCCGAGATCTTCATCTTCAAACAATAAAGCGTCGTCACCCACCAGCTCGGTTGGAGCCTCCTTCGCCCGAGTGGTAGCCAGGAGTTGCTTCTCGCGATTGGCTGCAGTCGATCCCTTTGGACGACCGCGGCGACCGCGTGGAGCTCCGCCACCGAAGAGGTCTTCTTCTTCCTCTTCGTCGTCTACGTCTTCAGCGTCGCCAGCGGCTACCGCATCTTCATCGTCGTCGTCGACATCGTCGGCGCTGTCCCAGAGACGGTCGCTGTGATCCTCATTGATCGCCCAGCCGCCATTCTCTTCATCTTCGTCATCGTCATAACGCTTTCTGCCGCGGCCGAAGCCGCCTCCGAGATCATCCGAGTCGTCATCGTCGGCGAACCTAAGGGTCTCTTTTACCTCATCACCGCTCGGCATTCTCGTCCCCCTTTGACTGTTTCATTCTCACCATTATCTAATCACCGACATTGTTCGGCCGCCACGCTGCACGACGCGTGCCTTGTCTTCGGGCCACGAAGTGTGCAACTGCTTAAGATGTCAGCGAATACAGCGTCAATGTTCGCGCGTCAAGTACACAGGCTGACAACGTAAGGCCTATCTGGCGGCACCTGCCTTCTGGGACTCGGCCACGGCCGCCGTTATGTCGTCCTGGTGCCGGTCGTATTCCGGCAATTTTTTGGCAGTTTCGGACTTGAGCGCTGCGAGCAGCCGCTTGGCAAACGCCGCTTCCTTTGCCGGGTGTTTTTCGAGCGCAGCAACTCGCGCCGCGAGAATAAGGCCAAGCAGGTGAGTGGGATTCTGCTGGAGGATTGTATCTGCCTGTGCTCCGGCGAGTGGAATGGCGCCGGCAACTTCGGCGATGCGTCCCATGTCGTATCGCTGGTCTGCATTCATTGGACTGAGAAGGCGGTAAGACTCGAGAGCCATCGGAGCGAAAAACAGGACGCTGTCGCTCTTGCCCTGGCTGTTCAGGATCATGACGCGATTGAACAGTCGGTCTGCCCGCTCCTGCGGCGAGAGCTGAGAAATGTCAGGGGCGCGAACCGGAGTTTCTCCGCCGGCTTCCTGCGGGGCGCGGTCGTCGAGACCGGCTTGAGGAAGCGCATTCTGCGGCGCGTCGAGCGTGCTGCTTTTCTTCGAGCGGTACGTGTTGCCAGCGAAAAACGCGAGCAGGCAGACGAGTGCAATTGCTGCAACGATCCATGGTAGTGATGAGCCGGTTGCGGGAGTCGCGACCACGATATGAGAGGCTTCCACTCCGCCGCCAACCGGGCGTCCGCAGCGATGACAAAAGCGAGCACCTGGCGAGAGCGAGACATTGCAACCGGCGCAAGCTGTTGCCTCGAGAGGTGCGCCGCAGTTAGCGCAAAAGCGGCCGGTTCCCGGAGTGGAGCACGCGGGACAGGTGACGATTGAGGAGGAAGAAGGATCGGTCATGCGCTACAACCTACTCGGGGCGACAATTGCCCGCACCATGCCATATACATCCGAGTTCGGTGCGAATGCGTAGCATACCAAGAGTGAGAATCGTGTTGAGCAATGCCTCGTTCAAATGGGGCGGATTGCACGTCGTAACCGAGCTTCTGGCGACGGGGCTTCAGGCACGCGGCCATGAAGTTGTTGTTTTCGGGCATCCCGGAAGTCCGCTTGAAGAACGCCTGAAGGGGATAGCCCGCTTTGAAGGAATTACCCGAAGGATGGACGTTTTGCCGATGGCGATCATGCGAGCAACAGCGGCGATGCGGCGGCATCGAACTCAGGTTGTGCTCGCGCTTTCGAAGAAAGACGTCCGTGTGACTGTGCCTGCGGCATGGGCGTTGAGGATTCCGTCCGTGATCAGGTACGCCAACGATCGAGGCCTGGGAGACCGGATTTACGATCGAATCTTCTTCGGAAAAATGCCCATCCGGCATGTTGCGAATTCCATGGCAACGAAGGAAATGTTGCTTGAGTCTGCCCCGTGGATCTCACCGGATGCAGTGGATGTCATCTACAACGGCATCGATCCAAAGCCATTCGAGGACTCAGACGAGGCCGATTTAGACCTTCCCCCGAGGGCCATCGCCATAGGGTTTGTCGGAAGTCTCGAACGCCGCAAAGGTCTGCTCGATCTTGCTGCAGCGTGGCGATTGATAGCCAATAGAATTCCAAATGGATATCTGGTAATCGCCGGAGCAGGGCCCGCTGAAGCGGAAGCCCGGCGGAGCCTCGAGGGTGCGCCGCGAGTTCGCTGGCTCGGGTTCAGGTCAGATGTCCCGGCGATTCTCAAGCGGCTCGACCTGCTGGTGATGCCATCACACTGGGAAGGGTTTGGACTGGTCGCGGCCGAGGCGTTGCTGGCAGAAACACCGGTAGTGGCATCGAATGCGAGCAGTCTGCCGGAAATCATCACCGATACTATTCACGGGCTCCTTGTTCCGCGCCACGATCCCGAATCATTGGCCAGGGCGATGATGAGTGCCGTGAAGAACCCGGTGAGGAGCGCCCGCATGTCTGCTGCCGGCAAGGCGCGAGCGCTCGCGGAGTTTTCCGCCGAAGGGATGATCGACCGGTTTGAAAGGACGTTGTCGACTGCTATTGTCAACAAACGCGATGAGGCAAAATTGCAAACCATGCAAGCATTTGCCCTAATGGCCGCCGATATTTGGCTGCAAGTTGGCTAAATGGCAGATTTTGTTGCCAGATCTGCACGATTTGATTGACACTGGACCTCCAGGACCGTAGGTTCCGGCTTCCCCAAAAATCACCTGACACGCCTCCCGGGATTTCTCGTGGCTACCAAGAAGAGTTCGGCTGTTCGCGACACGACCGGCGCCAGCAAGAAGGACATCCTCGACCTTGCGTCGAAGAACAACGTTCGCTTCCTGCGACTGCAGTTCACCGACATTCTCGGGGTCAACAAGAACGTAGAGATCCCGCGATCGCAATTCGAGAAGGCGCTCGACGGCGACATCATGTTCGACGGCTCGTCAATCGAGGGATTCGTGAGAATCGAGGAGTCGGACATGCTCCTCGCGCCGGACTTGAGCACGTTTCAGATATTCCCGTGGGGAGACGATGAGAACCGCGTAGCGCGGCTCATCTGCGACATCAACACTCCGGACGGCGAGCCGTTCGCAGGCGATCCTCGTCGTGTCCTCCGCCGGCAGCTCGATCGCGCAAGGGCGCTCGGTTTCTCTACCATGAACGCGGGAATGGAAGCAGAGTTTTTCATGTTCAAGACCGGTCCGAATGGTGAGCCGACGACGACAACTCATGATGTCGGCGCGTACTTCGATCTTGCTCCAGTCGACCTCGGCGAAGATGCTCGTCGCGCGATCGTTGATGTTCTTGAGCAGATGGGCTTTGAGGTAGAGGCGGCACATCACGAGGTCGCGCACGGGCAGCACGAGATTGACTTTCGCTATGCGGATGCTCTGAAGACGGCGGACAACATTGCGACCTTCCGTTTTATCGTTCGGCACGTCGCGCAGCAATTCGGGCTGATGGCGTCGTTCATGCCGAAGCCGGTTTTCGGCCAGAACGGAAGCGGAATGCACACGCACCAATCGCTCTTCAAGGGGAAGGAGAATGCGTTCTGGGACAAGTCGGCGCAGTGGGAACTGTCGCAGACGGCCCTCAATTACATCGGGGGACTGCTCACCCACGCGCGTGGGTTCTGCGCAATCACCAACCCGCTCGTCAACTCGTACAAGCGCCTCGTTCCGGGTTACGAAGCCCCAGTGAACGTCGCCTGGTCGATGCGGAACAGAACCCCGATGATTCGTATTCCGGACCGTCGCGGCCTTGGCACGCGGGTTGAGCTGAGAATTCCTGATCCGGCCGCAAATCCATATCTCGCTCTCGCTGTTCAGCTGGCAGCGGGCCTGGACGGGGTCGAGAACAAGATGGATCCGCGTGAACCCGTAAATGCGAACATCTGGGAGATGTCACACCGCGAGAAGCGCCGCCTCAAGATCGACGATTTGCCGCACAATCTCGAAGAAGCGTGCAGCGAGCTCGACAAGGATACGGTGATCAAGGATGCGCTCGGAGAGCACATCACGACCAACTTCCTTGCGGCTAAGCGGCAGGAGTGGGAGGAGTACATCACTCAAGT
>JBDSBT010000304.1:0-12153 GCA_039921425.1 Gemmatimonadaceae bacterium
GATTCACCGTGCCCACCGCATTGGACACGTGACTGCATGCGACGACTTTCGTTCGCGGGCCAACAAGCGCGCGGAGTGCCTCGAGGTCTACGTGTTGGTCGTCCGTCAGGGGACACACGCGAAACGCCGCGCCGCGGGCCAGCGCAAGCTGCTGCCACGGGACGAAGTTCGCGTGATGGTCGAGCGCCGTGACGATGATCTCATCGCCGGCCGCGACGTTCGCGGTTCCCCATGCCGTTGCGACGAGATTCAGTGACTCCGTGGTGCCGCGCGTAAAGATCAGGCAATCGGAATCACTCACGCCAAGGAATCGTGCAATGCGTTCGCGCGCCAGGTGATACCGCTCGGTTGCGCGCGCCGAAAGCGCATACGCACCGCGATGCGGATTGGCGTTGTCGCGCTCGTAATAGTCGCGCATCGCGTCGAGCACGACATGCGGCTTTTGCGTCGTCGCCGCGGAATCGAGGTAATGAAGCCCAGGATTCGCAGCGAGGAGCGGAAAATCTGCGCGAGGGGACTGCGTCATTGTGGTTGCTCCGTAATGGCGTTCGTTCGCGGCCCAACGAGCACACGTCCCTGGTCGGTACGCACCTCATAAACCGGCAATGGATCTACGGCGGGCTGGCGCCGCACGGCACCCGTTCGGCAATCGAACCGCGCGCCGTGCCAGACGCATTCGAGGGTCCCGTCGCCGTGCAGCACGCCGTCCGAGATGAGGAATGCGGAGTGCGTGCACAGGTTCCCAACGGCGCCGATGGATCCACGATAGTTGAACACGCACACCGGTTCGCCATCGTGCAGGGTCACGCCGTGCATCTCGCCTTCAGCAACGTCCGAGACTGCGCCGACGTCCTCGAAGTCGCTCACGCCGCAGGAGCGTCGCCGCGCAGGGCCGCCTGGAGCGAGTGCCAGGCCATGCTCGCGCACTTTACGCGCACGGGGAATCTGGACACACCGCTAAACGCCGCGATCTCGCCGAGGGCGCGGGCTTCCTGCGGCGTCAGCTGGAGCTTTCCCGTGACCAACTCGTGAAACTGACTGAACAACTGATCCGCTTCGGCGCGCGTCTTCCCTTTTACAGCCTGCGTCATGATCGACGCCGACGCGCGCGACACCGCACAGCCTTCGGACGTAAAGCGCACATCGACGATGACGTCACGGTCGACAATCAATTCGAGGACGATCTCGTCGCCGCACGCGGGATTGCGATCATGTCGGCGCGCTGTTGCACCGTCCAGCGCCCCGTAGTTCTTCGGTCGCCTGTTGTGGTCGAGGATGATCGACTGGTAGAGCTCCTGGAGGTCAGACATCGCTTTGCGGTTGACCGCTCACTGGCTGTCAGCCATCAGTGTACCGGAGCAGCGTCGCCGACTCCAAGCCCTCGCGCACCTCGGCAAGCTCGATCGTCTCGAGCACGTCCGCGGCAAACGCGTACGTGAGCAGCTCACGCGCCGTACGCGCGTTGACGCCACGACTCTTCATGTAAAACAATGATGTCTCATCCAGACGACCCACTGTCGCGCCGTGCGTGCACTTCACGTCGTCGGCAAAGATCTCCAACTGCGGTTTCGTATCGATCTGCGCGCGTTCGGAGAGCAGCAAGGTATTGTTCGTCTGCTTACCGTCCGTCTTCTGTGCCTCGGGATGGACGTACACCTTCCCATTGAAAACACCGTGCGATCGTCCGTCGAGCACGCCCTTGTAAACCTCACGGCTCGGGCAGTTCGGCTGAACGTGCTCGATCCGCGTCTGGTGATCGACGTGCTGCTTTCCGTCCACCATGTACAGTCCATTCAACACGGCTTCCGCGGCATCACCCGCAAGTGTGGTGTAGACGTTGGTGCGCGAAAGGGCCGCCCCGGTAGCAAAGGAAAACGACTCGTAGCGGCTGTCGCGAGCCTGATGCACCTGAATCGTTCCGACGTGGAACGCGTTCTGGCTTTCACGCTGAAGCTTGTAGTGGCTGAGACGGGCGCCATCGGCGACGAAGACCTCGGTCACGGCATTCGTGAAGTAGACGTCGGCCCCAAGCGCCACAAAACTCTCGATGATGGTCGCCTGCGAATGCTTCTCAGCAAAAACCAGATTGTGCGGATGGGTCTGAGCGCTTTCGGCGCCCGCATCAGACACGAACACCAGGTGAACCGGCTTGTCGGCTACGCAATCTGCGCCAAGCCGGACCACCGCTCCATCTTCAGCGTGCGTCGTATTGAGCGCGGTAAAGCTGCCGCTGTCGGGAGTGGCGAGCTTCGCGAAATGCCGCTTGATCACTTCGCTGCCACTTTCGATCTCGGAGGCGAGTGTCGTGATCGTCAGTCCGGCGGGGAGCGTTTCCACGGCCGGCTCACTAATCAATCGGCCGTTGACGAAGACGAGCGTGTGCCAATCCTGCCCGTAGCCAATATTGCTCAGCGTATCTGCCGAAATCGCCAATCCCGGAGCGGCTACTCCAAACCGACGCTCCGCAATTGATGTTACGCTCGTGAAATGCCAGTCCTCGTTCTTCGTCGTTGGAAAGCCGACGGACGTGAACGTCGCCATCGCCGAGCGGCGAAGCTCGATCAGCCAGGCCGGCTCACCGGAAGTTTTTTCCACCTGAAGCGTGGCAGTGCCTGCTTCACTCACGCAGCTGCCCCTGGAATCCAGTCGTACCCGCGCTCTTCGAGCTCCAGCGCGAGCTCCTTGCCGCCTGATTTCACGATGCGTCCCTGCGCAAGAACGTGCACGCGATCGGGAACGATGTAGTTGAGCAAACGCTGGTAGTGCGTGACGACGATAGTCGCGTTGTCGGGACGACGAAGCGCATTCACCCCGTTCGAGACGACTTTCAGCGCATCGATATCGAGGCCTGAATCGGTCTCGTCGAGGATTGCCAGTCGCGGCTCAAGAACCGCCATCTGAAGAATCTCGTTCCGCTTCTTCTCTCCACCGGAGAAACCAGTGTTGACCGAGCGATTCATCATCGCCTGGTCCATCTCCACGATCTTCGTCTTCTCTTCCATCAGATCGAGGAACTCGAGTGGATCAAGCTCCGGCATTCCCTTCGCCTTGCGGATTTCGTTGTAGGCAGAGCGGAGGAAGTAGGCGTTGGTTACGCCGGGAATCTCGATGGGATACTGAAACGCGAGAAAGATCCCTTCCTGGGCGCGAACTTCCGGATCCATCTCCAGAAGATTGCGGCCATCGTACTCTACGGTTCCCTGCGTCACATCGTATGCCGGGTGACCGGCAAGCACCTGAGCCAGCGTGCTCTTACCCGAGCCGTTGGGGCCCATCACAGCATGGATCTCACCTGCTTTAACAGAGAGGTCGATGCCCTTCAGGATTTCCTTGTCGCCGATGTTTGCATGGAGGTTCTTAATTTCGAGCAAGATTGCTTCCTATTTGGTTAGATGCTTAACTGATGAAGGCGCTGAGCGCTGACGGCTGACTGGCCAACAGAAATCGGAAAAAGCAGTAAGCCTTTCCATCGTGGCCGCGGGGCGGTCAGCCCGTCAGCGGTCAGCAGCTTCTTATCCGACTGAACCCTCGAGCGTAATCCCCAGCAGCTGCTGAGCTTCAACAGCAAACTCCATTGGAAGATTCTGAAATACCTCTCGACAAAACCCCGACACGATCATCGACACAGCATGCTCGGCCGATAATCCGCGCTGCTTGCAGTAAAAAATCTGATCTTCTCCGATCTTCGACGTCGATGCCTCGTGCTCGAGGGTCGCTGTGTTGTTCTGGACTTCGATGTACGGAAACGTGTGCGCGCCGCACTGATTCCCAATCAACATCGAATCGCACTGCGTGTAATTCCTCGCCCCCTCGGCCCTCGGCATGATCTTGACCTGGCCGCGGTAGCTGTTGTTGCCGTGGCCAGCCGAGATTCCCTTCGACACGATGTTGCTCTTCGTGTTCTTGCCGATGTGAATCATCTTCGTGCCGGTGTCGGCCTGTTGGTAATTGTTCACCACCGCCACCGAGTAGAACTCACCAGTGGAATTGTCACCCTGAAGAATCACGCTTGGATATTTCCATGTGATAGCCGAGCCGGTTTCGACCTGAGTCCACGAGATCTTCGAGTTCACGCCGGCGCACTTGCCGCGCTTGGTAACGAAGTTGTAGATGCCGCCTTTGCCTTCAGAGTCGCCGGCATACCAGTTCTGGACCGTCGAGTACTTCACCGACGCGTTGTCGAGCGCAATCAGCTCCACCACCGCCGCATGCAGCTGATTTGTATCCCGCCTCGGCGCTGTGCAACCTTCGAGATAGCTGACCGATGCGCCTTCGTCGGCGATGATCAGGGTGCGCTCAAACTGGCCGGTGTCGGGGTTGTTGATTCTGAAATAAGTAGACAGCTCCATCGGGCATTTCACGCCCTTCGGCACGTAGCAGAACGAGCCGTCGCTAAAGACGGCGGCATTCAGCGCCGCGTAGAAGTTGTCGCTGTGAGGTACAACCGTCCCCAGATACCGCTCGACCAGATCGGGATGGTTCTGAACCGCCTCTCCGAACGAGCAGAACACGATCCCGTACTTCGAGAGCTCTTCCTTCATTGTGGTACCGACCGAAACGCTGTCGAAAATCGCGTCTACCGCGACACCCGAGAGCTTCTTCTGCTCATTGAGGGAGATTCCGAGCTTCTCGTAGGCCCGGAGCAGCTCCGGATCTACTTCATCGAGGCTCTGAAGCGGCTTGACGCTCTTCGGGGCCGAGTAGTAGATGATGTTCTGGTAGTCGATCGGGGTGTAGTGGAGATTTCCCCAGTGGGGCTCCTTCATCGTCAGCCACCGTCGATACGCCTTGAGACGCCACTCGAGCATGAATGCCGGCTCATTCTTCTTGCTGGAAATCAGCCGAACCACATCTTCACTGAGACCTCTCGCAATCGTGTCGGTCTCGACGTCTGTCACGAAGCCGTAAGCGTACTCTTTATTGACTAATGATTCGATGGCCGAGCTCATGCTAACTCCTTGGCGTTACAGCACTTCGTGACGTAGATTGAATCCTAAGTAAATCTGTCGGGATAGTCAACGTAATGGGCATCGAGAGCGCGTTCGAGACGGTTGCAACGGTAAACCAGATTCCCCCCGAGGGAGTGCTGGCCGTTGTGAAGTCCGATGGCCAGCGAGTGTGCCTTATTCGGAGTCGTGGTCGGGTGTCCGCTGTGGCTGACAATTGCACCCATCAGGATTTTGAGATGTCCCTTGGCGACGTTTTGCCCGATGGGACGATTCAGTGCGCCTGGCACGGGGCGAGGTTCGACTGCATGACGGGTGCGGTGAAACAAGGTCCCGCGTGCGATCCGCTGCGCATGTTCCAAGTGAAGGTCAACGGCGACGATGTGCTCGTCGGGTCGCTGAGCCGAGGCCTGGAAGCAAGTCACGCTTCTGACGTCGGAACGCTGGCGGGAGAGGCAGGATGAGACGAGCCGATTTTCCGCTTCTGGTGGGAATGCCGGACCTTCATTATCTGGACTCGGCGGCGACTTCCCAGAAACCATCTGCGGTGCTGGATGCAATCCGGGATTTTTACGTGACTGCGAACGCGAATCCGCATCGCGGGGCATACGCGCTCTCTGTGGCCGCGACGGACGCTTATGACGAAGCGCGCGGGAAGGTAGCGCGGTTTGTCGGCGTGGCTGATAAGGATTGCCTGATCTTCACGCGAGGGACGACCGAGTCACTGAATCTCGTAGCGACTTCGTGGGGCCGGACGAACCTCAAGGCCGGTGATGAGATCGTCGTCACAGCTCTCGACCATCACGCCAACTTCGTCCCGTGGCAGCAGCTCGCCCTTTCGATTGGGGCGACGCTCAGAGTCTGCGAGATAACGGCCGACGGGCGTCTCGACCTGGATTGTCTGTCGGGGATGCTAACGCCGAAAACGCGGGTGGTGGCGTTCAATCACGTGTCCAACGCACTTGGAACCATCAATCCCGTCGGGGACATCGTTGCTCTCGTTCGCGAGCGAAGCGATGCCCTGATCGTCTGCGACGGCGCCCAGGGCGTTCCTCATCTTCGTGTTGACTACGACATTCTCGACGTCGATTTCTACGCGTTCAGCGGACACAAGATGTGCGGTCCCATGGGAATCGGCGGCCTGATCGGGCGTCGGTCACTCCTCGACGCGATGCCGCCCTACCAGATGGGTGGAGATATGGTCGAGTTCGTCCATGACGATATCACCACATGGAATACCCTGCCCCACAAGTTCGAGGCGGGTACTCCCAATGCTGCAGACGCTGTCGGTCTGGCCGCCGCTGTCGATTATCTCGAATCGATTGGGATGGACGCGGTTCTTCGCCACGAGCAAAAGTTGGTGGCCAAGGCTTCGGAGCGTTTGTCGGGGATAGACGGTATCACGGTTTATGGCCCCAGACCGTCGGAGCGAAGCGGAGTGGTGAGCTTTACCCTGGAAGACGTCCACCCCCATGATCTCGCGACAATCCTCGACGGCGACGGAGTCTGTATCCGCGCAGGAAACCACTGCGCGCAGCCGCTCATGAGGAGGCTCGACGTCAGTGCCACCGCGCGCGCCTCGTTCTACGTTTACAATGACACGAGCGACATCGACGCTCTCGTCGATGGTGTGATGAAGGCCAAGGAGATTTTCGGGCATGCAGCCGTCTGACCGGTCAGCGCAGATAAGCGCGCTTTACCAGGAGATGATTCTGGATCACTATCGCCGGCCCCGGAACAAGGGGGAGATGGATAATGCCGATGAGTCTGTTCTCATGAAGAACCCTCTTTGCGGCGACGAAATCGGGGTTCATGTAAGGTTCGACGGAGATGTGGTCTGCGATCTCTGCTTTTCCGGACGCGGATGCTCCATTTCTCAGGCGTCTGCGTCGATGATGACGCAGCTGGTGAAGGGCAAGCCGCTGGCTGAGGTCGAAGCTATCCGCGCCCGTTTTCGCGAGATGGTAATGGGCGACGCCACCGCAGCCGCCGACTCCTCCCTCGGCTCCGCGCGCGCGCTTAGCGGGGTCTCGAAGTTTCCGGCGAGAGTGAAGTGCGCCCTGCTCGCCTGGAACGCGCTTGAAACCGCACTAGCCAACCGCTCCGAGTAACAGGATTTTCGAGCCGATGACGTACTCTTCATTGGTTCGCTTCATATCAGCCTCATCGGCTGCGTTGGTCGTTGGTTCTACATCCGCGAGTGCTCAGCAACTGGGGGATTCTGCAGCTGCTCATCGAAAAGCGGTACGCGCACAAAGCGATTTCGAGCTTTACCGCCGGCAAAGTCTGCCCGTCCGCGCAGTTGACGCTGAAACGCACAACTGCGATGCGCGAATCGGTCGTTTCTGCCAGTGGAATTCGGTTGACGATACGATACCGCCGGGTGAGCCGCGCGGAATAGGGAAAGGCCGTGTCGCGTTGATCAAGTCGCTCGAAGGGTTATCGAAGCGAGCGCCACGTGACGGATGGATCGCTGGGCAGCGCGTGCGCTACCTGCTCGAGGCAGGAAACGATTCGGGTGCCTTGGCCGTAGCGAGATCGTGCGAAGCGAGCGAGTGGTGGTGCGCCGCCTTGCTGGGGCTCACGCTTCACGAGAGCGAGCACGGCCTCGCTTCTGATTCTGCTTTCGCACACGCACTGGCGACCATGCCGCCAGACGAGCGCTGCCGGTGGACGGACATGTCTCTGGTCCTGAATACGGCTCAGAGAAAGCGATTCGGCGCGGTTGGGTGCGGACAGAAGGAAGAGCTCGCTGCGCGCCTCTGGTGGCTGTCCGATCCCTTTCTCGCGATTCCCGGTAACGACAGGCAGGCGGAGCATTACTCGCGTCACACTATGGCGCTCATTCTCCAGCCGACCAAGATCGTCTACAACCTTCGGTGGGCTGACGACCTCAGGGAGATGGTGGTCCGCTACGGCTGGGCGCGCTATTGGACGCGTGGCCCCGGCTCGGTTGTCGATGCATATAACGGCGCGGTATCGGGACATGAGCCAACGCCGAACTACCATTTCGTGCCGGCATCGTGGCGGGTGGATTCGCTAGCGTCGGTAACGTTCGATCTCGATCAGGACAGGTCCGCGGAGCGATATACTCCGCTCATCGCAAGCCGATTGAAGGAGCTGAACCCGCAAGTCGCGATGTTCAGGCGCGGCGACTCCGTGCAGGTCGTGGCCGCCTACGATGTCTCTACCGACAGGGACCTCGATTCAGGAGGCGTGTCATCGTCATTGGTGTTGGCTGCGGATGAGAAGAGTCAGCCCGCGATTGTGTCGACGACCGGGGTGAGGGGTGCGTTGACGCTTCGCGCCAACAGCCGTCCCCAGATGATGAGTCTCGAGATTCTTAGACCGGACACCAGGCACGCAGGATGGAGGCGTCAGGGCGTGTGGCTCGCGCCGAAGGCAGCGGGAGAAGTTGCGTTGTCGGACATTCTCTTGTTCGAACCGGGAGCGTCCGAGGTGAGGGAGCTATCGGAAGCGCTGCCCTCTGCTCTTGGCAGCAACGTGGCCTCGCGCGCGAAGCTCGGGATTTACTGGGAGGTTTACGGATTGGCGGGCGCCGACAGTGCGCTGCCGATGTCGTTGACGCTCACTCGAATCGCGCAGGGCCCACTGGAGCGTCTTGGCGGAGCGATTGGTGTGACGCCGAGAACCAACCCTTTGAGCATCTCGTGGAGAGAGAGTCCGTCGCTTAGGAGCATCACGACGCGATCGGTGGTGCTCGATCTTTCGTTGATCCCCAAGGGTCGATATTCGTTGCGAATCGAAGCGACGCCGAAGTCCCAAGTCCCGGCTGCCACAACTCGAGTTATCGAGATTCGGTAACAACCTGTTGGAGACAGCTGTTATTCGGATCGCAGAGATCTCTCAGCATAGAAAAGGAGAGTGCCGATCACCAAAGCACTCGCATACCCATACGGAAGCCCGTTTGCGATGATGCCCGTCGCGATCACGACGAAGAAATCGCGGCGGTTGCCACCCTCGGTTCGCGCGAACATCATCAGCGCCACTCCCTCGAAGAACAACAAGACTCCAAGAACCGGGAGTGGGAAAACCTGCACGACTTGCTGAAATCCGGCGGCGAAGAAGAGGCCGAGAATCAGGAACAGCGATCCGTAGATAATTATCGACCCGCCGGTCCGCGCACCGAATGTGTAGTGACCAACCAGACCACCCGACCCGTGGCAAGTCGGCACTCCACCAAAGAACGGATTGATGAGATTCATCGCGGCGTAGGTGTAGCTCAGCTTCCTCACCCCGATGTCCCGCTCCGGAAACAGGTCTTCCACCGCCTGCCGTGTGGCCAATACGGAGTTGCCGAGCGACAGCGGAATCTGCGGAACGGCGAGGAGCGTCAACCCGGCGATCATGCTGTCGATCGAAACCGGTCTTGCCTGCGGAAGCGTGAATCCGGCTGCATTCGCGAAATCATGCGCGCTGAGCTTGAACAGCAGCGCGTAGACGACTCCGAGAACGATGACGAATAGCGCAGGGGGAAATCTCCGGTTGCCGAACAACGACACGATGACAACGAAGGCAATCGCGGCAAGGACATAACCTCGGACTCCATCAGAGCGCACGTAGTCCCTGAGAGCCAGCAGCGAGAGCTGAATACCAAGGCCGAGCTGCAATCCCCGCACAACTGGCCTGGGGACGACCTTCGCGAGCCACTTTATCGCGCCGGTGGCGGCGAGTAGCAGCATTATGATTCCAATCGCCAGTCCGCCGCCGTAAAGCACATCTGGCGCGAGCTTCTGTGTGATCACGATCACCGCGACGGCCTTTAGCGGTTGCACTGGCATCGGCATCCGGTACGTCAGCGCCGTCACGTACTGCATGAGTCCGAACATCACGAGCACACTGGCGCTGTGAAGTCCGGCTGCCAGGATCATTCCGATAATGAGCGGCAGGTCAGTCCCGATGTCACCGAACGCGCCGGCGAACTCATTCCTGTCGAAGCGAATGGCACCCTTTCGACCATCAGGTACCGTCGGCCTGTAAGATTCTGAAGCTTTCAATCAGTTAGCACTTTTCGTCACACCTATATTTTACGACTACAATCCGCCTCAGACCAAATGGCTGAAAACACCATTGAAATCGATAACGCCGTAAAGCGCTACGCAGAGCATGTCGCGGTTCGGGACTTGTCACTGCGAGTGCCGAGGGGTGCCGTGTACGGGCTCCTCGGGCCAAACGGCGCTGGAAAGACGACCACGATCCGTATGATTCTCAACATCATCGCTCCGGATTCGGGCTCAATCCGCATCCTCGGCAAACCCGCGAACGATCCGAAAATTACCGGCCGTATCGGCTATCTCCCGGAGGAACGCGGGCTGTATCGCAAAATGCAGGTCCGTCGCGTCCTGCGCTTTCTAGCCGAGCTCAAGGGAATGAACGCGCGCGATGCCGACAAGAAGATCGATGAATGGCTGGTGAGACTCGACCTCAAGACTCCCGAGAAGGATTGGGGTTTGTCGAAGATCGATGAGCTATCACGCGGCATGCAGCAGAAGGTTCAGTTCATCGGAACCATGCTGCACGATCCCGATCTCGTGATTCTCGACGAGCCGTTCAGTGGACTCGATCCCATCAACGCGCAAGCGTTGAAGGACACAATCGTCGAGCTCAAGCAGCGTGGCAAAACGGTCATTTTCAGTACGCACCTCATGGACAACGCCGAGCGAATATGTGACTCGGTCTGCATTATCGCGCGCGGTGAAAAAGTCCTCGATGGCACCATCGGCGACATCAAAGGCTCGCATGGCACACGCAACGTCGCCCTCGGCCTTGGCGGCGATCCGTCAACCGAGGTCTCACTGGTTTTGAGCGACAAGAACCTCGTTGACAGAGTCGATGACTCCAATCGGTACTTCGAGATAGAGATGGCGAATGGAGCCAATCCGCAGGAGCTGCTCCAGCGAATTATCGCGACTGGCGCGACTGTCAATAGGTTCGAGATCGTCCAGCCGTCGCTGCATCAGATATTCCTCGAGAGAGTTGGCGCAACGGGAGTTGAAATGGGGATGACGGGACATGGCTAAGCTCTGGGCGATCATCAAGCGCGAGTACCTCGAGCGCGTTCGCACAAAATGGTTCATCTTCGCGACGGTTTTCGGCCCGATTTTTTTCGGAGCGATGATCATCATCCCTGCCGTTCTCACCAATCGATCGAAGGGCAGCGATGAGTTTACCAATACGCGCATTCTCGACGCGACGACGACGGGCATCGGTCAGCGAATCGCGGATATCTTGAGCCGCGATCAACAGCCCGGATCCATACCACCGCAAGTCGTTCTATTGAAGCCAGCGGAGTTGTCGCAAGCAGAAAGCACTGCAACGAAGCAGGTGATGGCCAAGCAAATGAGCGGTTACCTCATCGCCGACGCGCGAACGCTCGCCGGCGAGGAAGCCCGCTACGCCGGGCGCAATGCAACGTCACTCGGCGACGTGGAACGGTTACGCTCAGCTGTTAAGGAAGCGTTACTGACGCAGCGTCTTCAGTCAGCAGGAATCGATTCGAGCAGGGTACGCGACCTGACGTTCATCCCGCTTCGGCTCAGCTCCGAGCGAATAACCGACAAGGGCCGAGGCGGATCGGGCACTGTCAACATCATCTTCGCAGGAGGAATTGCGTTCCTGCTCTACATGTCGATCGTGCTGTATGGACAGAACGTTTTACGCGGCGTACTCGAAGAGAAGACGACGCGTGTCGCGGAAGTTGTCGTTTCCAGTGTGCCCGCTGAGACGCTGCTCGCGGGCAAGGTGCTTGGCGTAGGAGCCGTGGGCCTGACTCAACAAGTGCTGTGGGTGATAACGACCGTTGCGATTTTCAAGCTGCGGCAGCCAATCCTCGAAAAGTTTGACGTGAGCACGATGCCTTTCGATCTGCCGGAGATTTCGATCGGCCTGGCGCTACTCCTTTTCCTGTTCTTTATCCTCGGATTCATTTTCTATTCGTCGCTGTACGCGGCGGTTGGCGCGTCGGTGAACACCGAGCAGGAAGCGCAGCAGGCCGTTCAGCCGATGCTGATTCTGCTCGTTGCAACGGCGATCTTCATCAATCCGATTCTTCTGAATCCGACGTCACGTCTCGCGCAGGTGATGTCGATGCTGCCGTTTTCGGCGCCGATCATCATGCCGTTGCGATTGGCGCTGGGAAGCGTGCCATGGTGGGAGCTGACTGTCGCTTTGGTTGGCGTGCTCGTAG
>JBDSBT010000305.1:0-33234 GCA_039921425.1 Gemmatimonadaceae bacterium
TCTTCATCAGCTTGAGCGTGGTGTCTGGCGACGCGGTTGACACGTAGAGCCCGCCAGCCGTCGCGGCTCGATCGACAAACGGGGCGTGAACATCATAGGTGAGGTTCTGACGCGTTCTGATTTCGGAGAACATCCTTCCGGTCAGTACTGATGTCGCTATCCGCAGTGCCTGATAGTCGTCGCTGTTCGCGAGCGGGCCGCTGTAATATCCAACCAAATAGTTGGTGGGAAGCGAGCGTTGCTCGATTACTACCGCCGCAGACTTCTCGGGAAGCCTTGGCGGAGACGTCCAGGCATAGTTTCCCTGCGGGAGCTTCGCCAGCGTACCCCTGACCAGTCGTTCTACGTGAGCACGATCGACGTCGCCAACCACGACAAGAAGCATTCTCGATTTCACGAATTGACCCGTCAGGTAATTGCGGAGTGTCCTGTTGTCGAGCGACGAAATTGATTGCTCGGTACCGGTTACGGGAATCCCATATGGATGCCCAGTGAACGCTATGCTGTCGGCGAGATATTCAGCCAGCGCATCGGGATCGTCACGACGCTGCCTGATCCCAGAAACAAACTGTGCCTTGAGCAGGGTTATGTCTTCGGGGTCGAGTGTTGGCGCCATCAACCGGTCGGCAAAGATTGCCCACGTTGAATCCAGTACTTCGGTAGTGGCGTGAACTCCGAACATGGTCCAGTCATCGTTTGGAACCGTATTAATCTCGCTGCCCAGACGAGACATTTTCCTGCGTAGAATGGCCCTGGGATACCTGGCGGTACCGCGATCCGAAACAGCAAGAAGAAATGGCTCTATCCCCGCATTGGTCTCGGTGATCTGACGAGCGCCACCAAGCAGGTACAAATTAGCTGCAACGACGTTGTTGGCGTTGCTTTGCCGCAGGATGACCTTGACCCCGTCGACCTCAAAACTGTTCGTCAGAGTGGTGAGTGCCAGCGCAATTGAGAGCAACATCATTCGCTGCCTCCACGCGACAACTCTTGCGTCGTGAGACTCAGCTGCTGTCGCGATGCGGGGTCGATCAGCACTCCTGTGATATGTGGCTTGGCAACGATGTATTTCGTTGCATAGGCACGAAGATCCGCGGTCTTCTGTTGAGCCATGTTGTCCACGTATCCCATGTAGTATTCGAGGCTGGCGACGCTCCACCAGAATCCCAGTGTGTGTGCAAAGCCAGAAGCGCGCTCGCGGTCGAACGCGGATGTCACTGCCCTATGAGCCTTTACTGCTTCGAGCTCTCCAGCATCGAAATAGCCCGAATCGCTGAATTTGCGAATTTCGGCTTGCAATGCCGCTAATGCTTTCCGAAGATTCGCCGGAGACGTCTGACCGCTGATCGTAATCGGTCCGATATGATCGAGCGTGTAGTAGTTGACACCCATGCTCTGCCACAAACCGCTGTCCACCAGCCGCTGCTGGAAATTCGAGCCCGGATCGTTAAGGACATCTGAGAACACGTCTGCTGCATAGGTAGATTTTGGATCGGCTCCGACGCTTGGTCCCTGCCACTGCACAAAAACTGTAACCGCGCCTACCCCTGCCTCGACGATGACGCCTTCGTTTTTCGTCAGGGACGGAATGACGGGCACAGGATCCGCGATGAACGGATTAGCACTTTTCTTCCACCCACCGAGTTGCCGTTCAGCACTGGCAAACACTTTCTGTGGGTTGACATCTCCCGAAACGATCAGTACGGAATTGTTTGGCACGTAATATTTTCGCTGAATCGTGCGCATTTTTTCCGGAGTCGTGGTCAGGATGACTTGCCGGTCCCCAATAACATTCTTTCTGCTGAAATTCCCCGGGTAGAGCAACATGTCCATCGACTTGTTTAGCCGAAAGAACGGACTCGACTCGTTTCTGTCGTACTCTCCAATTACCACTTGTCGCTCACGTTCGAGCTCATCCTGACGAAAAAGCGGAGCGATCAATGCCGCGGACAGGAAACGAATGCCTGCATCGAGGCTGTCGGCGGGAACCGTCAGATAGTAGTTGACTCGCTCTTCGGCGGTGGTTCCATTGAAAACCGCGCCGAGGTCTCCTGCTCTTCCGACGAACGACTCCGGCTCTGAATACTGAGAGTTCGACCTGAAGAACATGTGCTCGTACATGTGAGCGAGCCCGGCAAATTCGGGAGATTGCGTAAAGGAGCCGTTCTTTACGTCTACTTCCACCGTCGCCAGGGGAACACCGTGGTTCTCCACGACGATTACTTCGAGCCCGTTGGAGAGAACCTTGCGCTTGATGATCTTTTCGAGCTCTGCCCGCTGCGCGCTGACGAGTGAAGGGACAAACGCGAACATCACCGCGACGACCAAGGTAGCGAGCCGGGCACGACTGAGATTTCTTTGTGGCATGTTGGTCAACAAATACCTCGATGATTGACGCTTACGCAAAAGTAGCCCGCCAGCTGAACGAGACACAGCTCAGACGTGATGAGCCCATAGGTCCATACACCACCTTCCGCATTGGTGGTCCCGCCGACTTGTTCTACTCCACATCCTCGGCCGAGGATCTCGCGTCAGCCGTTTTGGCCGCTCGTGAGACTTCGGTGCCGTATTTCGTCCTTGGCCTCGGAGCGAATATTCTGGTAGGCGACAAGGGCTTCCGTGGCCTTGTCATCAGAAATCACGCCAGTCACTTCACGTTTCTGGAAAACGGCCTTCTCAAGGTCGAGAGCGGAGCCGTAATGGCCGACCTGATACCTGAGGCGGTGGAAAGAGGGTGGTCGGGTTTGGAGCACTATGTTGGTATTCCGAGTACTGTCGGCGGGGCCGTATGGCAGAATTTGCATTTTCTCGAGCCCGAGCCCGATCGCAAGCGAACGATGTTCATTGCCGATGTATTCTCGTCGTGCGACATCCTCAGCGAAGAAGACGAGAGAAAGACGGTTGGACCGGACTATATGCAGTTCGGTTACGACACCAGCATTCTGCACAGCCGGCGTGACATCGCCCTGGCAGTCACCTTTCAGTTGAATAGAGGTGACACGGCAGCGATGCACAAAGTCATGCAGGAAAATCTGAGCTGGAGAGGAGCCCGACATCCCTGGCTGCAGTTTCACCCCAGTGCAGGATCGATTTTCAAAAAAATAGAAGGAATGGGAGCGGGCCGGCTTGTCGATCAATGCGGACTGAAGGGCTTTCGACACGGCAACGCACAGATCTCACACATTCACGCAAACATCATGGTGAATCTCGGTGGCGCCACTGCACGCGACGTTCGCGAGCTTATTGCGATTGCCCAGAAGGCGGTAGAAGATAAATTTGGCGTGAAGCTGGAAACCGAGATCGGGTTTATCGGAGAGTTCTAGCGGGCTCCCACCGTTCGTTTGTCGGCCTCTTCCGTCGCCCTTGTCCATTCTTCCATCGTGGCGTCCAGTTTTTTCTTCAGCTGTTCCAGCTCTTTTCCGCCAGCGATAGCCTTTTTCTTTCCGTCGTTCGTAGTATAGAGACCCGGATCAGCCATGATGTTCGTAAGCTGCGCAATGCGCGTTTCCAGGCCTTCGACCAGCTTTTCGGCGATCTCAGCTCTCTTTCTCGCTGACCGGACGTTGTCACGTCCTTTTCCTTTGTCGTCTTCCCGTCGCTTCGTTTTTTGTTTCTCGTGCATACGACGTAAAGACTCCTCCTCCGAAGCGTTGACCGCTGCAGCGTGTGCGCGCTCGTTGCTTACCGTCTCCCACTCAGAGAACGTTCCGTCGAAATCAGTAATCCGCCGATCGTGCAGCAGCCATACGCGGTCCACGAGAGTTCGAAGCAACTCGCGGTCGTGGCTTACAAGAAGAACCGTGCCCTCAAATTCCTGAATCGCGTCCTCGAGCGACTCGATCGATTCAACATCGAGGTGATTTGTCGGCTCATCGAGGATCAGGAGATTGGCACGAGCGAGAACGATCATCGCCAGAGCTACTCTCGCTCGTTCTCCACCAGAAAGAGTTCCCGCAAATCGTTGCACCTCGTCGCCTGAAAATCCGAAGCGAGCCAGATGCGCCTGTACCTGCCGTCTCTCCCAAAGCGGTCGCAAGTCAGCGATGACCTCGTACAGCGATCGGTCCATCGGAACCTGTCCAAGATCCTGTCGATAGTACGCCGCTTTTATCGACCCGCCGAGCCGAAGCTCACCACCCATAGTGTCGAGATCACCCGTTAACGTGCGAAGCAACGTCGATTTGCCGGCGCCGTTAGGTCCCAGGAGTCCAAGTATCTGTCCGCGTTTGATCGATGCCGTAAAATCTTCGATGAGTACCCGATCGTTGATTCCAACGGAGACCTTGTCGGCAACCACCACGAGATCACCACCGCGTTCGGCGATGTCGAGACGCAAGGCCATCGTTCCGTCCATACCAATCGGCGCGCTTAACCTCGGTAGCCGTGCAAGAAGCTTGCGCCTCCCCTTCGCCTGCTTGGTGTTCTGGCCAGCGAGATTCCGGCGAATGTAATCTTCTTGACCGTCAACGAACTTTCGTTGCTTGTCGAACGCGCGTTGTTGCGAAAGCCGTCTCTCCTCTCGCTGACGTACGAACGCTTCGTATCCGCCCGTGTATGCAAAAGCCGAATCACCTTCGAAGTGCAATATGTGATCAGCGACGCTCGCAAGGAACGCGCGATCGTGGCTGATCAGAATGATCGTCTTGTCGCTGGCCTTTAGATATCCTTCGAGCCATTGAGTTGTATCGAGGTCCAGATGGTTCGTTGGCTCATCGAGCAAAAGGACGTCGGCCGGACTGACCAGTTGCCTGGCGACACCGAGTCTTCCTCTCTCGCCGCCGCTTAGTTGAGTAAGACTTCGAGTGCGTGCCTCTACCGGATCGAAGCCGAGTCCATGGAGCACCGCATCGACTCTCGGGGCAAACGTGTAGCCGCCCTCGCGATCAAATCGTTCGAGATCGCGATCGTAGCGCGCCAGCATTGCTGGAGTGGATTTCTCTCCCAGTTCTCCAATCTTGACGCTTTGGTCGGCGAGCGATTGTTCAAGCTTCAGCAGATCTGCGAACTGTCCTGCAGCGGCGGTCCAAACACTGTCGGCATCACCGAAATCGCGATGCTGCTCGAGAAGCGAAATGGTGAGGTTCGGCTGCTTCGACACAGCCCCCGCCGTCGGCTCCTGTTGGCCAGTGATCAGACGGAAGAGAGTGGTTTTTCCAGTGCCGTTTCGTCCGATGACTCCCCACCTCTCACCGCGCGCTACCGTGAAAGTGATGTCCTTGAACAGCATTGTCGCACCGAACTGGACCATCGCGCTGGAAACCGAAATCTGCGTCACAAACGAATGGCCTCTTCACAGGCATCGAAGCATCGATGAAGTGTCTCGAGCGTGTGATCACCCATATGCCCGATTCTGAACGTGGTCGCCCCGAGTTTCCCATATCCGCCGCCTACCGTTATTCCGCGCTTTCTGACTTCCTGAACGAACGAAGGTCCTGCAACGCCAGCGGGTAGTTGAATGGCTGACACCGTTGGAGATCTGAAGCCGGATGCCATGATGTTTGCCCAGGTTGCTCCGGTTCTTCCGCGGCTGTCATCGAGCCATGTGGCTGTGGCATTCGCCATCGCCGTGTGCCGTGACCATCTCGCTTCAATCCCTTCATTCATGATCGAATCGAGCTGCACTTCCAGCGCGTACAGAAGAGAAAAAGCCGGTGTTGCGGGAACCTGATTTGTTCTTGCGTATTTCTCCATCTCGACGATGTCGAAATACACGCCGCGACCGCTGGATTCGGCAGCAAGCTTCAAGACCTCTTCAGACGCAGCGGCGAATGCGAGTCCCGGGGGAAGCGCGATCGCTTTCTGAGAACCGGTCAGCACGAAGTCGAGCTTCCATTCGTCGAACCGCAGCTCTGCGCCGCCGAGTCCGCTTACGCTGTCGATGAAACAGAGGGCGCCTTTTCGATGGGCTGCGTCCGAAAGCTCCCTAATTGGATTCAGGGCTCCGGTGGAAGTTTCGGAGTGGGTGACTGTGATGGCCCTGTATTGGCTTGTAATTAGATAATTATCCAACCCATATACGGAATGAACTTCCCCCCACGGAACCTCATAGCGATCAACAGACCTTCCACATGCCTCCGCGATGTGTGCAAAGCGCTCCGAGAATGCCCCGTTGACAAGGCATAGGATTTTGCCCGGGGGAAGAGCTCTGATTGCCGCTTCCATCATTCCAGTGCCAGACGATGCAGCTACAAGCACAGGCCGATCGGTCTTGAATAGACGCTTCAGTCCAACCTGCAGCCTCGAAAAAAGCTCTTCGAACTCGACGCCGCGATGCGGAATCATGGGCTTCAGCATTGCGCGAAGCACTTCTTCCCGCACTTCTGTCGGCCCAGGTAGGAAAAAAGTCCCGAAATCAGTGTGGCTTGCCATGTCGCAACCTAGCGCCCCGCAGAAGCAGGATACAATCGAGGGTCATCGAGCTGTCCATTTCTTCCATTCGGATTCTCCCGCGCCGATCGTTAACAGTGATCCGTTTCTCACGAGCGGCATCTTGAGCAAGAGCGGCTCTTCCGAGAGCTTTTGGAGCCACGTATCGTCAGACATCCTTGCGTGTCGCAGTCCTAAGTCCTGGAACGTTGGCGAATCGGAGTCGATCAGAGCTCCCACACCGAATTTCTGCGCGAAGCGGCGCAGTTCTGCAAGCGAGGCGGCTCGCTCATTGAGATCGACGAAGTGAGTCTTGATCCGTCGTTCCGAGAAGAAGCGGAGTGCCTTCCGCGTACCCGAGCTTTTTTTTAACCCGAAGATTTGCACTTCCATGAATTAGGTTCTCGCTATGGCCGGTGACCGTCTGGAGAAACAGTCGTGACGACAGAATTCGCGCCTGCGTGGTGGCTCCCGGGCCCCAATCTTCAAACGCTTTGGGGAAAATTCTTGCGCCGCAGAGCAAACATCCAAACGCACGTCGAACGCCTCTCTACTCCCGACGGCGACTTCCTCGACCTTCATCATCTTCCGGGCCGCTTGGGTGAGCCACTATTAGTCCTTTTACACGGTCTCGAGGGGTCCATACGCTCACATTATATCCAGGGCCTCCTCACCGAGGCGAGTCGAAGGCATTGGCGCGCAGCGGTTCTCGTCTTCCGTTCGTGCGGAAATGAAGTGAATCGAACCAAGCGGTTCTACCACTCTGGCGAAACTACCGACCTCGCGTTCGCGATAGGCCATCTGGTTGCTTCGTTCCGCGACTCGCCAATAGTTCTGGCGGGCGTCTCGCTTGGCGGCAATGTCCTGCTGAAGTACCTTGGCGAACAAGGCGATCGGATATCACCCAGAATTCGCGCGGCTGCCGCGGTCTCCGTTCCCTATGACCTGGGTCGCGCAGCCGACCACATCGACCGCGGCTTTGCAAAGGTCTACCAGCAAAGCTTCATCAACTCTCTCAAGGCCAAGGCGATCGCGAAGCTCGACGCTTTCCCGGGACTCCTTCGTCTGAGCGACGTCGAGTCGATTCGTACTATCCGCGATTTCGACAATAGAGTCACTGCCCCAATTCACGGATTCAAGAATGCCGCCGACTACTACAAACGCTCCAGTTCGCTTGGCTGGATCGACCGTGTTCACCTACCGACACTTCTCATGAGCGCGGTTGACGATCCATTTCTTCCGCCGCAGGTTCTCGAACTGGTTCGTTCGCTCGCGAAACAAAATCCGTCTCTTCAGGTGGAGTTTTCAGAGACCGGAGGCCACGCCGGTTTCGTCGCTGGAATGAATCCGTTTCACCCTCACTACTATATGGAAAGACGAGTTGGTGATTTCCTTGCAGACCAACTCAATCGCTCGGAGTTAGCTATTCAAAACGGGGGACGGCCTTGATGATGAACGGAAAGATGCGTCTGTCTGTCGGTGCGATCGTATTTCTTGCCGGATGCACCACTGCTGGAATGAACGGAGCCAACGATCATTCCGATCACGACACAACGGCGGCTGCCGCTTCGGTTTCCGTGCCGGCGAATGCAGGTCTTCCCGCCGACGCAGCAACTGCCCGTGCTCGCCTTGCCGGCTCGCCGAGGCATGGTGAATGGGTCACTTATAAGTCGGGCTCAGACAGCATTCGCGCATGGGTCGTTTATCCACAACGAAAAAACAATGCGCCAGTGGTAGTAGTCGTTCACGAGATCTACGGTTTGACCCCGTGGATTAGAGCCGTTGCAGATCAGCTGGCGAGTGATGGTTACATAGCGATTGCACCTGACCTGCTAACGATGAAGGGACTTCCGAACGCAACCGATAGCGTCCCTTCTGACCTGGCCACCTCGGCCATACGGACACTGAACGCCGACGACGTCCAGCGCTACATCGACGCGTCTGCGAGCTATGCGATGGCGCTCCCGTCCGCCCAGAAGAAATACGGCATCGTAGGATTTTGCTGGGGAGGCGGCACCTCGTTTCAGCACGCCGTTCATTCTCCATCACTTGCCGCATCGGTCGTCTACTATGGCGTCTCCCCCAGCAGTGAGTCGCTTGTTGCTGTCAAGGCTCCCGTGCTTGGCCTCTACGGCGGAAGTGACGCGCGTGTAGGCGCGACAATTCCTCCCGCGGATTCTGCCATGCGAGCACTCGGCAAGACCTTCACCCACTACAGTTATGAAGGGGCTGCGCACGGATTCCTTCGTCAGCAGAGCGGTCAGTCGGGTGCGAATCTTACTGCGACTCAACAGGCGTGGCCGGCGACGATTGCCTGGTTCCGCCGCTACCTGGGTGCGTGAGCACTATGATTTTGAAGTACCTCTTCCTCACTGTCTTTGTTGCCGGGCTGGCGCTCGCCGTTCACTCCATGCTGCACGGCGTCGAGCGCTGGCGAAGAAAAAAGTCTGCCAAGCCGTCGGCGGTAATCAATCCGCCAACGGCTGCGGCGCTCGCTGTCGGAATCGGCGCGACCGGGTATTTGCTCACCACCCGCACGGCGTTGAGCGTTATGCCAATTGTTCTGCTGTCATTAATCGCCGGGTCTATCTCACTTGTCGGCATGGTCGTGCTCATGGCCAAGTGGGCACTCCGGCCACCTGCTGACGGCGCGACACACGATGAAGAAGACATTCATGGCCAGATCGCTACGGTGACGCGGGCCATTACGGCGCATGCCGATGGGGAAATCGAATATTTCGCCTGGGATCGCAATCATGTTTTGCCGGCATCATCGCTGGCATTGATTTCCGTTCCCGAGGGGACGGAGGTCGTCATTGATTCTATCGATAACGGCGTTGCACGCGTGGAGCTGTGGTCAGTTGTCGAAACGCGTCTGTAGAGATTACATCGCGTAAAGCTTGAGCCACTCCGGCCAGTTCCCGCTGAGCTCGAAGAACTCGTCGTAATAAACGAGGCCACGAGCTTCGAAATACGCTATAACAAGCCCGACCATGTCGTCGGCCGGCAGCGGTCCAACAGCGATGAGGCTGCCTTCCACTCGAAATTCCTCGTCTGTCAGATTGAAGAGTGTGTCGATTTCAGCTCTGCTGATAGCAGCGCGCTCAAAAGCATCCTTCTTGATGAGAATCGTCGGCAGTCCTGTGGCAACATTCAGGGGCAAGGGCTCGTTCTCCGTCTCGACTGACAATGTGTGGCAATCCAGCATTAGCTTCAATGTATGTCTGGCCGTAATGCATCGCGCTCTATCGAAGCGCATTTTGACGTAATTGTGGTAGGTGCGGGTCACGCCGGCACCGAGGCGGCTGTCGGGGCTGCACGAGCTGGCGCGACCGTCGGTCTGGTCACGAGCTCGCTAGAGACTATCGGCCAGATGTCCTGCAATCCGGCAATTGGTGGAGTCGCAAAAGGAACCGTTGTACGGGAAGTTGACGCGCTCGGCGGCATCATGGGCCGAGCGACGGATCTCTCAACAATACAGTTTCGGATGCTCAACCGCAGCAAGGGCCCCGCGGTATGGGCGCCGAGAGCTCAGTGCGATCGCGGTCTCTATCGAAGAGCCGCTCGATCACTCATCGAGCAGCACGATCGTATTCAGACTATTCAAGGCACGGTCGCGCGTCTGATTTTTGATTCTCCAAACGCCGTTGCCGGAATTGAGACCCTCGAGGGTCGCACATTTTCGGCGACCTGTGTCGTGATCACTACGGGCACTTTCCTTCGCGGTCGAATTCACATCGGCACAGGTACCAACCTGTCGGGCGGGAGAGCGGGCGAGTCTGCTGCGACTCATCTGGCCGAACAACTCGAGGAGGCTGGTCTCGAAGTTTCACGATTCAAGACGGGAACCCCTCCGCGAATTGACGGTCGGTCTGTCGACTTCTCGAAAATGGAGAGACAGGAAAGCGAAATCGAACAGTTTGATTATGCGTGGTCACACTTCTGGAAGAACGAGCAGGGAGAATCTCTCCGCGACCTGCGCCCAGTCCAGATGCCCTGCTGGATCACGCATGTAGATGCGCCCGCAAAGGCAATCGTTCAGGAGAAGATCACGCAGTCGGCCATGTACGGCGGAGCGATCACCGCACGAGGCCCCCGCTATTGCCCATCGATCGAGGACAAGATCGTCCGCTTCCCTCACGCCGAGCGACATCAACTCTTTCTCGAGCCGGAGGGGCACGATACGACAGAGCTTTATGTCAACGGTTTATCGACATCGCTGCCTGGTTCCGTACAGTTGGAAATTCTGCGAACCATTCCCGGCCTTGAAAATGTCCGAATGAATCGAGCCGGTTATGCAATCGAATACGACTATTACCCGCCGACTCAGCTCGAGAGCACGCTGCAGGTCAAAAGCATTGCCGGTCTCTACTTTGCCGGACAGATAAACGGCACGACGGGTTACGAAGAGGCCGCAGGGCAGGGCTCACTCGCCGGAATCAACGCAGGCCTCTCGGCCTTGAAACGGGATCCGCTCGTGCTTGGCCGGGAAACATCGTATATCGGTGTACTGGCCGACGACCTGGTGACTTGCGGTGTTGACGAGCCTTACCGGCTTTTTACTTCACGGTCTGAATTTCGCCTGACGGTTCGTCAGGACAACGCACTCTCGAGACTTGGCGAGATCGGACTTCGGTTGGGTCTCTTCCTTGACGAAGAAATGGTCGTTGTTAAGGAGCGATTGGCGGAGTCGGAAAAAATTCACCAGACTGCTGCGATGACGAGCATCAGCCCGGCAGCAGCGAATCCCATTCTCGAAAGCGCTGGAACAACACCGATTCGTCATTCCGTCAAAGTCGTCGAGCTCGCCAGGCGGCAGGGTGTTGGACTATCGGATCTTTTCAATGCAGCTGGAGTTTCGTCGAGCTTTTCACCTGAGGGAATCATCTCGGCTGAACTGGAAACGAAGTATGCCGGTTATTTTGAGCGGGAGCGCGCACAGGCTGATCGAATCAAGTTGATGGGAGAATTCCCTATTCCGACAAACATTCCATTTGATGGAATGAACTCGCTCTCATACGAGGCGAGACAGAAGCTCGAGGCAATCAAGCCCAGGACGCTTGCGCAGGCATCGAGAATTCCAGGCGTCAGCCCCAGCGATATTCAGAATCTCGTCATCGAGCTTGAGCGGCTTCGGTCAGCTTCTGCGCTGACCTAGGCAACGGTGCGGTCATTGGCTATTGGCTCGTTGCGGTATTCCAGAATGATGACGGCGACCGCGATCATCGCCCCGCCGATGATGATCGAGAGGGTCAAAGCCTGACCTAGCACAACGGCGCCCAGTACGGCCGTGAAGAACGGTTCGATAGTTGAGATAATCGAAGTTCGCACGGGGCCTAAGACTTTTAAGCCAGCGAGAAGGGTTCCGAACGCCAGCACTGTTCCCACCAATGCCAAAATGACGAGTATCACCCAGACATTGATTCCCTCTGGAATCGTGAGCTGGCGCGTAGCGAGGCTGACAACGAAAAAAGATGCGGCGACTCCGCTTACCAGATAGAACGACGACAGCACCGGCGGGAGTTGTCCTTGCGCCTCGTTGATCATCGGCAGATACAACGCATACAAAAGCGCCGTGCCAAGAGCCATTATGACTCCGATGGCGTTCGTGCTTTCAGCCGGAGACCCCACCATTAGGGCAATTCCAGCCATCGCTGTCGCAAGAGCAATGAGCCGTTCTCTCGTCAGTTTCTCGCGCCCCCTTGCCGCTGAGATAGCAGCTACCCAGGCGGGGTATGTATAGAAAAGAAAGGCGAGTTCTCCTACGGGCAGATAGTCCAGTGCCTTGAACGAGAGGTATGAAGTAGCTGCCTGACCGATTCCTCCTATGGCTACCAGCCGCCATGCCGCTTTGGCGGGCGGTGCGCCCCGCATGGTCCGCCGTGTGATCGCGAAAAGCATGACGGCCGCAAGTAAGAACCGCCAGAAGACAACGTCCAGAAGTGGCAGACCCCCGCGCATTACGAGAAGCGTCAGCGTAGTCAACGAACCGAAGCAGCATGCCGACACCACTATGAGTGCTGTAGCGCGGACGATTGGATATTGGTTCATTGTCACGAGGAAAATTTATGACTAACGTGCCGATAAGCTCTTACTGGCCGACATTTCATTGGCACGCCATTTTGGTTCCTGGTTGAGCACTTCACAGACAGCGCACGCTGAGGTTTTCGCTTGACGTCATCCACCTTCACAGAAATCCCGGCGCTTAACCCGGCATCGGTTGAAGATCCATCAAAGGATCTTGGCTTCGGATCCGAAGTTGCGCGGGGTAGCCACAAACGCCTTCTGAATCGTGACGGCACGTTCAATGTCGTTCGATTTGGACTGAGACCGTTCGCATCGCTGAGCATCTATCACTGGTCTCTCTCGGCATCATGGCCGCGATTCCTGGGCATGCTGGCTGTTGCATATCTCGGGATAAATACGCTGTTCGCGTTTGGCTACATCCTCTGTGGTGTAAACGCGCTACAGGGTGAACCGGTCAGTTCATCGTCAGCGGTGTTTATGCGCGCGTTCTTTTTCAGCGTGCAGACATTCGCGACTATCGGATACGGCCATGTGATTGCCGTCGGACTAGCGTCGAATGTACTTGTCACACTTGAGGCGTTCCTCAATATCGTGGGCGTTGCACTATCAACCGGTGTTGTATTCGCGCGATTCTCCCGACCCACGGCTAAGATCATCTACAGTCGTAATGCGGTTGTAGCGCCATACAAGGGTATCTCAGCGCTCGAATTTCGAATTGCGAATTCCCGCACCAGCCAGATTATCGAGCTTGAGGCGAAGGTGATTCTGAGCCGGATCGAGGCTTCCAGCGAAGGCCTCGTCCGGAAGTTTCGCGATCTTGATCTGGAGAGAACGCGTGTGACATTCTTTCCTCTGAGCTGGACGCTGGTGCACCCGATCGATGAGCGCAGTCCGCTCGCGGGAATGCAGTATGAGGATCTCCTCGAATCCAATACGGAGATTCTGATTCTCCTTACTGGTACTGACGAGACATCATCTCAGACGGTTCATTCCAGGTCTTCGTACAAGGCGGAAGAGATCGTGTGGAATGCCTCCTTTGCTCCGATATTCAAGCGAAGCCACGAGGATGGCATTCTTGGAATGGATGTTGGCCGAATCCACGACATCAGCAAATTGGGTTGATACGGTAAAGTCTGTGCAACTTCGTACGGGGTAGTCGTCTTACTTGCTGAGCAAGTTCAGCAGGACCATCTTCAGCCAGCAAAACTATGAAACGAATCATTTTAGCATTCGCGGCATTTACAACGCCATTAACGGCACAGAATGCCAACACTATTCCGATACCTCCCCAGATTGCTGTAACTTCCCGAGGTGAAATCAAAGTTAATCCCGACCACGCAACAATCCAGATAAGCGTTCAAACCAAGGCCGCTTCCGCAGCCGCCGCCGCATCGGAGAACGCCTCCAAGCAAAAAGCTGTAATCGATGCCCTCCACGCCCTCGGCCTAAAAAACTCTGATATCTCAACATCGGATTACAGCGTCAATCCGGAGCAGCGGTACGAGCCCAACAAAGAGCCGACCGTTGTGGGGTACAATGTCACCAACACACTTTCAGTCGAAGTGTCGGCCCTGAAGATGGTTGGCCCGGTTATCGATGCAGCGCTCGCGAAGGGCGCCAACATGATCAGCTCGCTGCAGTTTTCAGCATCCAATACCGAATCAGCCCGCCGATCCGCAATCTCCATGGCCATCCAACGGGCTCGTGCCGATGCCGAAGTTGCCGCCAAGGCAGCCGGCGGTTCACTCGGCGGATTGCTCGAGGTGACCATCGGAGCTTACTTTGCTCCGCCGCCGCGCCCATTTGATATGAAGGTGCGGACTGCCATGGCCGCCTCTGCGGATCAGACCCCCATCAACCCAGGGGAGCAGACTGTTTCCGTTGATATCAACACCCGCTGGGTTTACCTCGACCGAAAGCTCTAGACTAATAGATTTTCACGTGAAACAACGAAGGCCCCGTTTGCCACTGCCAAGCGGGGCCTTCAAGCCCTAACTTCCGGTCACCAATAACCGATCCGGTGTCCTTGGGAAGAGTAATCGCAGTTGCGAATCAGAAAGGTGGTGTAGGCAAGACAACCACGACGGTCAACCTCGCAGCCAGCCTCGCGGCAGCCGAACAGCGCACCCTCCTGATTGATGGCGATCCTCAGGGAAATGCCACGAGCGGACTCGGACTCAAAGGGGCCGAGGCAGAATCTACTCTATACGACGTTCTGCTCGGATCCGCCCGAGCGGATGAAGCAGTTATCAGAAGTGTGCACTTCGAGCAACTGGATGTGATCGCCGCCACTCCAGATCTTGCTGGGGCGGAGATCGAGCTGATCGACAAACCAGGCCGCGGTACGACGATGCGCCATGCCATCGCTGCCATCCGCGATGACTACGATTTCATTCTCATCGATTGCCCACCGTCACTGGGATTGATAACCCTCAACATGCTTGGCGCAGCAGATTCAGTGTTGATACCCCTTCAATGCGAGTACTACGCGTTAGAGGGATTATCCCAACTGTTGAACACCATTCACCGAATTCAACACGGGGTTAACGAGGAACTCGGAATTGCCGGAGTTCTTCTGACCATGTACGATGCCCGCCTGAACCTGTCGCGCCAAGTCGCGGCCGACGCTCGAGAGTACTTCAATGAAACGGTATTCGAAACGGTGATTCCTAGAAACGTTCGGCTTGCCGAAGCACCGAGCTTCGGCAAGCCGATTATCCTCTACGACATCGGATCTGTCGGAGCGAAGGCCTACATGCAGATGGCCAGAGAGTTGATCGCACGGACACTTTCCGGGATTTCCAATGACTCCTGAGAAATCAACGCGTCGCCTGGGTCGTGGACTCGATGCTCTGTTCTCCGCGCCAGACCCAAACCAGGCGATCGCAGACGAAGGACCACTTCGAGCTATCGCTGTAAGCGACATCATCAGCAATCCGTTCCAGCCTCGAAAGAACTTCAATCCTCAGGATCTGAAGGAGCTTCAGGAGAGCCTGAAAGCCAATGGTCTTCTCCAGCCAATAACGGTTCGGCCGTCGCCAAAGAAGACAGGCACGTTCGAGCTAATCGCCGGAGAACGCCGGCTGCGCGCAGCAACCGCCATTGGTTGGGAAAAGATTTCAGCAGTGGTGAAAGACCTGAGTGATCAGGAAATACTCACTCTCGCTTTGGTTGAAAATCTTCAGAGATCCGATCTGAATCCGATCGAAGAGGCCGAAGGATATAGTCAGCTGATCGAACAATTCGGACACACCCAGCAATCAGTTGCCATCATTGTCGGCAAGGATCGCTCGACAATCGCCAATGTTTTGAGGGTTCTTCAACTGCCACCCGCAGTTCGTCAGCTCTTGCAGGATGGACGGCTCACCGCTGGACAGGCACGGCCGCTTCTGGCACTCGAGAACGAAAAACTGATCACTGACCTGGCTCGCCAGATTGTGGCTAATGGCCTGAGCGCGCGAGAAGTCGAACGCCAAGTCAGGCAGACCGGGCCCGACAAATCTCCCTCCGGTAAGGGTCGCCCGAGGAAAAACGACACAAGAGCTCCAGAGGTACGAGCGATCGAACAAAATCTGCGAAAACACTTCCAGACGGACGTAGAGATCAAGATGCGGACGGCCACCAAAGGGTTTATTTCCGTGGCCTTCTATTCAGCGGATGATCTCGAAAGAATCATGGATCTCATTGGCATTACGAGTTAATCCACATTAATCTCCACAAAGTGCCTAACTCCTTATTTCTCAATCACTTAAATCGTTTCCATTCTGATTCATGAAGGTTTTATCCACGGTTATCACCGCGTTTGTTGCAATCACTATCGGTGCCTGTTCGCGCTCAGAAAAACGTCCGGATGCCAGGGCCGGAAAGTCGTTCAAGGTCGCCTTATTGACTCCGGGTCCGATCTCTGACAAGTCATGGAATGGTGGCGCCTACGAGGGATTGATGGCAGTTCGTGACAGCCTGGGTGCAGAAGTAAGCCATATCCAAACCAAAACACCGGCAGAATTCGATGAGAACTTTCGCCAGTACGGCGCCAAGGGTTTCGATCTCGTCTTCGGCCACGGCTTTGAGTTTCAGGACGCAGCACTCCGCGTGGCACCCGGTTATCCCGCTACCGTCTATATCACAACTAGTGGAACCAGCGTTGCGAAGAATGTTGGCGGAGTGGACTTCGCGTTCGAAGAGGCGTCTTATCTCGCCGGCATGGTCGCAGGACGACTGACGAAGTCAAACACCCTTGGCGTCATTGGCGGAACTGAACTGCCCCCAGTCCGACGAAGTTTCGGGGCTTATGAAAGGGGAGCTCACTCGGTAAATCCCCGGGTGAAGATCCTCAAGTCCTACATCGGGAACTGGGACGATGCGAGCGCCGGCAAGGAGCAGGCAATCGCTCAGATCTCCCGAGGTGCAGATGTAATTTTTCAAAACGCTGATGCCGCTGGTCTCGGAATTTTCCAGGCAGTGAAGGAATCGCCTGGAACCCTCATCATTGGCTCGAATGCAAATCAGAACGCCATCGCCCCCAACCAGACCATTGGCAGCGTGGTTATCGACCTGCCACACGCATTTCTGCTGATTGCTCGAGAAATTCAGGCAGGACCTTTCACGGGACACGTTTTCTCCCTTGGCCTGCATGATGGCGTCGTCAGGTATGTTCCCAATCAAGTGCTGCTCCACACTATTCCACCGTCCGTAAAGGCGGAAGTTGACTCGATGCAGAGAGCAATGATCGCCGGTTCGTTCAAGCTTTTACTCGACACTCCAAAAGCACAGATCGTAAAGTGACTGAGACTGCCACGCTCGCAGACTATCTCGATGTCTTGCTCGAGACAGCACGAATTCCTGACTATCCAGGAGCTCTCAACGGACTTCAGCTCGGCAACTCGGGCAGCGTCAACAAGATTGCCGCCGCAGTGGACTTCTCGTCACGAACAGTCGCGGCCGCAATTGAACAACAGGCCAATCTGTTGCTCGTGCACCACGGAATGTTCTGGAGCGGAACCCGGCCGCTGACTGGACGTCGCTATGAGTTGCTTCGTTCACTGATCGAAAATGACGTCGCGGTTTACTCATCGCACTTGCCACTGGATTGCCACCGCACTTTTGGTAACAATGTGCTACTATCTCGCGAGTTGGGCTTGGAGTCCAGCGGAACCTTTGCTGCCTACAAAGGATTTCCCATCGGGGTTCGCGGTTCTTCCAACGTCGCGACAGCGGACCTGGCAGAACGTGCGCGTCAGTTCGCGGCCCGCCAGGGTGGGGTGACCGTGATCACGGACTTCGAGCCCGATGCAGTCAGTACTTCATGGGCGATCTGCACGGGCTCCGGAGCATCGGCAGATACGCTTCAGGAAGCAGCTGGCCTCGGTGTCAATACACTTATAGTCGGTGAAGGGCCACATTGGACCGCAGTCGAAGCAAACGAGATTGGCATCACGATCATTTATGCCGGACACTACGCAACCGAAACGTTGGGTGTTAGCGCGTTAGCCGAACATCTCGCACAGCAGTTTCATCTCGACTGGATTCCGATACACGCGCCGACAGGACTTTGACGCCCGAGCCATCGCTTGTCGCGACTGCGAATCAAGGCCTCGTCCTGCACGAGATAAGCAAGAAGTTTGAGAAAGTCGTCGCGCTCGATAGTGCGTCACTCGCAGTTCGTTCAGGATCCATTCACGCCTTGCTCGGTGAGAACGGAGCCGGCAAGACCACTTTGATGCGGATTGCATTCGGCATGATCAGGCCTGATACGGGCACGATTCGCATCAATGACAATCTCTTTTCATTTGCATCTCCGGCCGACGCAATTGCTGCGGGCCTTGGAATGGTTCATCAACAGTTCTCCCTTGTTCCGGAGATGACCGTTGCTGAGAACGTCGCGCTGGGCGGCAAGGGTCGATACGACAATCGACAGACAGCAGCACGTGTTGCAGAGATCGCCGCAAAGTTGGGAATGACGATGAATCCGCTCGCAAAGGTAAGGAATCTGACGGCATCGGAACGTCAGAAGGTCGAGATCATCCGGACATTTGCCCATCAGGCGACTACGCTCATACTGGATGAGCCTACCGCTGTACTGACGCCTCGCGACATCGGTGACCTGTTCGTCCAGCTGAGAGCGTTTGCCACGAACGGCGGAAGCGTTGTGCTGATCACTCACAAGCTCCACGATGCACTCGAACATGCTGACGAAGTCACCGTCTTGCGAAAAGGCCGCGTAGCGTTAAGTGGGTCAATCACGGATGTCACCGAATCGGCTCTTGCGAACGCGATGCTCGGACAAATGCAGATCAGAACACCACGAAACGACCGGCCAACAGCCGTCTCATCGCAGCGTGTCCTTGAGCTCAAGGAAGTCTCTCTTCGGGATCGTCACGGCATCAAGCAACTGGCTCACGTTTCTCTCGATGTCACTCAAGGTGAGATCGTGGGAGTCGCAGCGCTCGAAGGCGCAGCCCGAAGCATGCTGCGAATGATGGCCGGCCGGACTGAGCCTGCGTCGGGTGACATTGTTCGTCCAGCATCGATTGGCTTTGTGCCGGAGGACCGATCGCAGGATGCGCTGATCCCTGAATTCACCCTTACCGAGAACTTTGCTCTTCGCAATTCCGCACAACGGTCAGGCCGCGTCGATTGGCCAATGACGCGTGTGCTAACCGAGACTGTCATAAAAGAATACGACGTCCGTACGCCTGGTCCGGATATCAGTATCAGCAGTCTCTCCGGAGGCAATCAGCAGAAATTCGTTCTTGGCCGAGAGCTGGCCGGCCACCCGGATCTGTTGATACTCGAGAATCCAACACAGGGTCTCGACGTTCACGCTGTGGCTGCCATTCACGAAAAGGTTCGCTCGGCATGCAAGACCGGAACTGCAATCGTCTACTACTCGAGCGACCTGGATGAGCTCGCCGCACTGTCAGACCGTGTCATTGTCGTAGCCGATGGCACTATCAGCGAAACGACACCCGACCGAACGCTTATCGGTCAATCTCTTCTGTCAACGACATCTACATGACAGCAGAAGGCGTGCTTGCAGCGGATGCACTTGTAAGAGCAGTTCCGTTGATACTCACCGGATTGGCTGTCGGCCTGTCCTTCAGGGCAGGTGTTTTCAACCTCGGCGCCGAAGGCCAGCTGCTGGTAGGCGCGACGGCGTCGGCTCTGGTGAGCATCAAGCTCTCTGGATCTGCCGGATTTCTTGTGCTTCCAATTGCGCTCACAACTGGCGCCGTTGCGGGAGCACTATGGGCTGCGGTCGCGGCCGAGCTGAAGCGAAGATTTCATGTGCTGGAAATCATAAGCACTATCATGCTCAACTTTATCGCGATACATCTCGTCTCGTTTCTCGTACGCGGGCCGATGCAGGAGCCGACACGCATCTACCCGCAGACAGTGGCCCTCGCGGAAAGCGCTCGTCTGCCGATCGTTCTCGCAAATACTCGCCTGCATGCCGGATTCATCGTGGCACTGGCTATCGCATTCGCGCTTGCGTGGATTATGAAGCAAACGGAAGTAGGATTTCGCATTCGCGCGATTGGCGCGAGTCCGATGGCAGCTGAAAGTGCCGCGATGATTGACGTGAGTCGAATGTCGTGGGCAGTCCTTTGCTGCAGCGGTGCAATTGCCGGATTGGCAGGAGCAATCGAAGTCAGCGGCGTCACCTTCGCACTCTATGAAAACATCTCACCTGGCTATGGATACACCGCTATCGCTGTTGCGCTGATAGCCGGGCTCAGTCCCCTTGGGATTGTCGCGTCGGGAATTTTTTTCGGAGTGCTGGAAACCGGTGCAGCCGCACTTCAGCGTGATTTTGCAATTCCTTCTTCGATCGCAGGGATGATAGAAGCCTCTCTCATCCTGTCGACACTCGTGTTTGCAGCGATGCGGAAGCACTACACGCTGTTTGCTCGAAGGGAAAAAACAGCGTGAGTGCAATCGAGACTTTTCTCGAAGGAACGATACGCACTGCCACTCCACTGGCCCTCGCAGCCCTCGGTGAGACGGTCACTGAGCGAGCAGGAATCATAAACATCGGGCTCGAGGGTGCCATTATCGCTGGCGCGTTTGGAGCATTTGTCGCTACGGGGTTCGGAGGAGTCTGGGCAGGTCTGGCTGGCGCCGGTGTCGCTGGAGGGTTGATCGCGGCAGTCTTTGCATTCTTTGTCATACGCCTACGCGCCGATCAGATAATCAGCGGGACAGCGATCAGCCTGTTCAGTCTTGGACTGACCTCCACGTTGTATCGACAGATATACGGCGCTACAGGAGCCGCGCTCAGCATCCCGACCATGGGAGCCGCATCGGTACCCGTTCTTTCGCTAATCCCGTTTATTGGGAAAGCGTTATTCGATCAGCCGCCGGTTGCCTATTTGCTCTACCTGCTCGTGCCGTCAACATGGTGGTGGATGTACCGCACCCACAGCGGACTTTCGTTGAGAGCGATTGGGGAAGATCCGCGCGCTGCTGCGGCAGCAGGCGTTTCAGTATCGAGAACGCAACTGCTGGCCGTGCTTTTCGGCGGTTGTCTCGGTGGGGTCGCTGGCGGTGTTCTTGTGGTTGCGCAATCCGGCTCGTTTGCCGAAGGAATGTCGGCAGGACGCGGGTTCATTGCGATCGCGGTGGTTGTGCTGGGACGCTGGCATCCCCTAGGTGCAATTACGGCGGCACTGATTTTTGCGGCAGCAAGCGCTCTTCAATATTTCTTTCAGGCGATGGGCTGGGCAGTTCCGTATCAGGTTTTTCTTGCCCTTCCATATGCCTTGACGCTTCTAGGCCTGGCAGGTATCGCTGGTAGAGCGGTTCCGCCTGGTTCACTGGGGAAATGGCAGGCGCTTTGATTTGAAGAAGACTCAGCAGCCGGTGTAGGCACTACGCCATTTGATCTTCCAGTCATGGGGAGCCACTCGTTCGAGAAGGGCTATTTGTCCCCCGTCATCATATTCGAACGAAAGAATGATTGCTGCCTGTTTCGTCCGCACAAATCTCACGGCTGCGAGAACCGCATTGGTTCGGATTGCATCTTCGGGTCCAGCTGATCGGTTCTGGAACGAGAGTAGATATTTCCCCGTTTTTCCTATTCGCTCGGCAACGAGAAGCAAGTGCTCTTCGCGAGGGTTTGCCTCTTCATTGATTTTTCTTACGACGCTTCCAAAAAGTACGGCCGTGTCACCAATGGAGAGTTGATACGCCTTTCGCACTGCAAACGGCAAACCTTGAAAGGCGGGATTTCTATTTGCTGCCGTCGCCTCCGATGCCAGTCTGGCGAGTTCGATCGCGCTGCTGGATGAGTCACTGGAACCCAGTTCTTCGATCGGATGAATCAGGATTGCCGTCGCCTTTCCAGCCGTGAGTCCGATTCTCCAATCCTTTGCCGGTTTCGAGGTAAGCCGGACACTCGGCCAGGCGAGGCATCCTTCGGCGGGCTGTTGTTGCTGGTTAACGGTAAGAGTGGAGGTTCCAGCAAGACCACCAGTATTGAAAAGATCTACCGATGCGTTAGCAAACGCTGTAGCATCAGTCGTAATCGTTTTTGTTAGACTGCTGTCGGTTTCTTCCGGGAGGACGAGCTCAGCCTCGACCCTGTCATCCGCTACCGACAAGAGGACGAAAGTCCCAGCCGCTGGCGCATCCCATCCCGTATTGCGCGGAGGCGTGCCCGCGGTGGCGGATAACGATACGGAATCGACGGCAGGGGTGCTTGTCTTTTGCTGATCATCCGTCGCGCATGCAGCCGCGACAAGAATAAATCCGACGAGGCTAATTGCGACGAAGCGAGTAGTACTCATAAGTGATAATTTGTAGCCCCTCAAGGCATTGCGTCGAGTCGGAAAGCGAGTTAGTCGCAATATTCGACCGCGCCTAAGCGTAGCACCTCACCCAAGGGTCTGATGACACACCCATCCCACATGTCGACGGTGGTTACTGCGTCAGGAGAACTTGTCGCGCAACGCGCCCGGACACTAGAACGATGGAGCTGGGCATTCTACGACTTTTCCAACACGATATTCTCAATGAATATCGCGACTTTGTTTTTCGCGGTGTGGCTCGTCGATGATTTGCATGGCACTAACACGATGGTCGCGATCGGGAACGGGGTGTCGTCAGCATTGGTAGCGCTTTCCATTCCGTTGTTCGGAGCCATCTCGGACTCCAGCCAGAGAAGAAAGCCATGGGTTGTGTGGTTTACTCTTGCTGCTGTTGTCGCAACGATTTTCATGGGAGTGGTTGGCCAATTCCGGGTGCCTCTCATCGGTGAGGCAGTTCTCGACCCAACAGTAGCTTCCTACACACTTCATGGCGCTGCCGCTGCTGCAATCATTACTTCGTTTATCATCGCGAACTACGCGTATCAGGGAGCGCAGCCTTTTTACAACGCGATGATGTTCGAGCTGGCACCGCCTGTTGAACAAGGGCGTCTTTCGGGACTGGGAACCGCTCTTGGATACGTCGGGTCAATCGTCGGGGTGTTGCTGGTCACTCCGTTCTTCAACGGGAAGGTCCCGGTCGCTGGAGCGTTGCCACCGGGCTTTCTGCATGCGATGCGCACGATATTCCCGTTCACGAGCCACGCCGGCAGAGTTTCCACCTTTGCCCCAACGGGAATTCTTTTTCTGCTCTTTTCTTTACCACTCTTTTTCTTCTGCAGGGATCACAACGCCAGGCGAGTCACGAGCGGAATTCCCTGGCGGAAGGGATTCCAAGACCTCCGTAACACGGTCCGCGACGCAAGAAAATATCCGGGGACCATCCGCTTCATCCTGGCTTCTTTTCTATATCAAGATGCTATCGGAACTATTGTCGCCAACATGGCCCTGTATGCAGTAAAGGCGATGGATTTCAAGAAAGGACTCGAGACCACGTTGTTCGTCGCTCTCACAGTTCCTGCCGTTATCGGAAGTTATGCAATCGGAAAAATGGTCGATCGCATCGGCCCCAAGAAGAGCTTGATGTTCACAATTACATGCTGGGTCGTCTTGTTAGTTGCAATGATTTTTGTTCCCAACCAGATGTCGTTCTGGATCGTTGGCGCGGCAATTGGCTTGATCTTCGGTGGTGTACCGACTGCTGAACGGCCGATGCTCATGACACTTGTTCCCGATGTCGAGGCCGGAAGATTCTTCAGCCTCATGGTTCTGTCATCGCGCGCTGCGGCAATCGTCGGCCCGTTTGTGTGGGCCATTACCGTTGACGGGCTGCTGCCTTCTTACGGAACCGGGTTCGCCTACAGGGCTGGAGTCGTCACGGTTGCGATCGGAATGCTTGGCTCGCTCGCACTTTTGTGGGCTGTTCCTGACCGGTGGCAGCGTTCGTCGGCCTGAGCTTTCGCGACCGTGATATACGGACTCTTCCGGTGGTTTACTGGAATCGCTCTTCACTGGTTCTATTCGAATATTGAAGTAGTCGCGAAGGAACGAATTCCGGTTGAAGGACCCGTTCTGCTCGCGGCCAGCCATCACAACGCGCTCGTAGATTGCCTGATAGCCGGCTGGATCATACCGCGACGTTTAACCATCACGGCGAAAGCAACCTTGATGGACAACGCATTTCTCGCGTGGTTGCTGCCGGCAGTTGGAGTCGTGCCACTGAGGCGTGCTTCGGATGAACGTGCGGCACGATCAAGCGGGGACATCAGCCAAACGAGAAATATCAATGCATTTAGAAATCTTATTGATGCTCTCGAGGCCGGACGGATGGTCCTGATCTTCCCGGAAGGGAAGAGCCACAGTGAGCCGGCTCTAGCTCCGTTGAAAACCGGAATTGCCCGAATCGCCCTCGAGGCCCGCGATATTCGTGGAATTCCTGGACTTCAGATCAATCCACTCGGATTGAGCTTTGAAGATAAAGCCAATCCTGGAACTGCCGTGCTTGCAGAGTTTGGTGAGCCAATAAGAATGGACGACATTGGCTCGATCAACGTGGCGTCACTCACGCAACTGATTGAAGACAGACTCGCCGCCGTCTCACTGAAGCAGCCGCAGATTTCCGCTAACCGAGATCTGATTAAGCGAAAAGGTGTGATTCGCCCGTTAGGGTCACCCCTGATTGCCTGGGGCGAGCTGACACACCGCTACATCATCAACAAAGCACGTGATATTGCCCTCGCACGAAGCAAGAATCCCGATGACCCAGCCATGCTGACGATCATTTTCGGGCTTGTGTTAATTCTTCTATCCTATGCAGTTCAATTCGCGATCGTTACCGCCCTACTCAATCCTTGGTGGGCAGCCCTCTACACTGCAAGCCTTCCGCTAGGTGCCTATTGGGCGGCCTATAAGAGCCATCATACCCTTTAAACTTCTGGCCGCGGACCTATTTCGTCTCTAGCCAATTGATGCCAGCTCCCAGGTCCACTACGAGTGGAACACTCAGCTGTGCCGCATTTTCCATCTCCTTTTTCACCAACACCTGGATAGCTGCAAGCTCGTCAGGCGGCACTTCGAACACGAGCTCATCGTGTACCTGTAGCAGCATCTTTGCCTTGAACCCGCCTTCAGCCAGCACCCTGTCAATTCGAATCATCGCAATCTTGATCAGGTCGGCCGCTGAGCCCTGAATTGGAGAATTAGCTGCTGTCCGCTCGCCAAATGCGCGAATGTTGAAATTCCTTTCGCGCAGCTCCGGAATGTATCGACGTCGGTTGAAAATTGTCTGCACGTATCCGTGCTGTCGAGCGAACTCCACCATCGAGTCGAGATATTCACGAATTCCGCGAAATCGCTCGAAGTAGAGTCGAATGAACTCCTTCGCTTCGGAGTGTTCGATCTTGAGCTGTCTCGACAAAGCGTGCGCACCCTGTCCGTATATCGTTGCGAAGTTGATCGTCTTCGCACGGCCACGCATTTCCGATGTGACGCTCTCTAAAGGAACATCGAAGATGATCGACGCCGTCTGCCGGTGAATGTCTCCGCCGGCCCTGAACGCCTTCACAAAGGCTGGATCACTCGAAAGATGGGCGAGAAGTCTCAGCTCGATCTGCGAATAGTCAGCGCCGAGTAGCGTCCAGCCAGAACGAGGAATGAATCCTTTTCGTATGGCGCGTCCCAGCTCTCGACGAATGGGAATATTCTGGAGGTTCGGATCGCTCGACGACAGTCGACCCGTTGCTGCGACCGTTTGATTGAACGAAGTGTGGAGTCGGCCTGTTTCAGGGTTCACCATTTGAGGCAGCGCATCGAGATAGGTACTCTCGAGTTTTGCCAGTTCCCGATATTCCATCAGCAAGTTCGGCAGTGTGTGTCCTGCATCCGCCAGTTCCTGGAGCACACTTGCGTCGGTTGACGGACCGGTGCTCGTCTTCTTCAGGACAGGAAGCCCAAGCCGGTTAAAGAGAACGTCGCGGAGCTGCGGGTTGGAGTTGATGTTGAATTCCAGGCCGGCCGACGCGTAGATCTGTTTCTCAACTACCTCTCTTTCTCTTCTGAACCGCTCTTTCAGTGAATGAAACCAGGGAATATCGATCGCGATGCCGGTCCATTCGACGTTCGCAAGGACATGCACGAGTGGAATCTCGATGTCAGATAGAAGAGACTCAACGCCTGTCGTTTCGAGCTGAGGCTCGAATACCTTTCTAAGCTGTAGTGCCATGTCCGACTCTTCGCACGAATAATCTCGCGCTGCATCAAGCGGACTTTCGTTGAAAGAGACCAGAGACTTCCCCTTTCCACAGACCTCGGTATAAGGAATCATCGAGTAGTCGAGGAACTCCACGGCAAGAACGTCCAGCCCATGTGACCTGCGTCCGGGATCGAGGACATAGCTGGCAAGCATCGTATCGAAGTCCAGTCCTTGCAGCCTTACTCCAGCTCGCCGCAGCACCAGAACGTCATGCTTGGAGTTATGCGCGGTCTTTCGAACTCGTGGGTCTTCGAGCAGATCTCGAAAGGGTTTCATCACGGGCGTATTCAGCCCGGGAAGATTTCTGACAGCTCTCCGCTCCTCTGCCCTAGCTTTCAGCTCATCACCGCCACTTACCAGTCCACGATCCTCTGCGGCATCAGTCGGCGATCGATCACCGTCTCCATCGATCAGCAGCTCACCCTGCAAATCACCTTGCGCCTTATGCTTGAGAGGGAGGTAGTATGCTTCCCCTGGAGCGACGGCCACACTCATCGAGACGAGAATGGAGCGGATTGGATCTGCTTTAGAGATACCTCCCGAAACAAGAACTGTTTCCGTATCCAATGCAATCAGGCCGGCACTTCGAGCTCGATCGATCAGCACGTTCAAACCTTCAACAGTGTCAATCGTCGTGTATGAGACCGGCTGCCGTTCTGCAACGGCAGCCGGCGCAGCCGCGACAATTCCGCTTGTAGTGCTCGGGAGATTTTTTACGAGAGAATGAAACTCGAGCTCTACATAGAGCTCCCGAAGCCGCGCTATATCCGGCTCGTGAACTCGCATAGTCTCGGCGTCGAATTCCACCGCTAAATTATCTCGAATTGTTACTAATTCCTTCGACAGACGCGCATTGTCCGCGTATTGAAGAAGTGCTTCGCGTGGCCGTTTCTTGATGATCTCAGAGGCATGCTCGAGAATCGACTCGAGATCTCCATATTGCGCCACGAGCTCGCAAGCGGTTTTGTCGCCAATACCTTTCACGCCTGGCACGTTGTCCGACGAATCGCCGACGAGCGCGAGATAGTCCACAACGTGCTGAGGTGGCACTCCAAGTCGTTCTCTCGCGTTCTCTACACTGACCCAATGTTCTTCGACCCCTGCCGGGCCCCCTCGTCCAGGATTGAGAAGCCAGATACCTGGCTTGACCAGTTGCTGGAAATCCTTGTCGCCTGATACAACGACAACATTCAACTTCTGCTCGAGTCCCCTCTGAGCGAGAGTCCCGATTACGTCATCGGCTTCGAAACCAGAGAGGGATACGATCGGAATCTTGTAGGCATCGAGCAGTTCGCAGATTCTCTTCATTCCGCGGTCAAAATCCGCCTGTAGCTCCTCTGTCAGCTTCTCTCTGGTCGCCTTGTAAGCGGGATAGGTATCGTGCCTGAACGACCGCCCCGAATCGTGAACCCATGCGATATAATCGGGCTTGTGTGTCTGCAGCAGCCGCTGGAGGAAGCTGGAGACCCCCCAGACAGCCGAAGTGTTCTCACCCTTGCTAGTTGTTAGCGGTCGGGAGATGAGGGCATAAAACGCTCGATAGATGAGCGCATATCCATCAACAAGAAACAGACGAGGAGATTCTGGAAGCTGCATCACTCAATATAAAACGCCCCTGCGACGAGTTTTCGGCGCAGGGGCGGAATGCTTCAATGCTGGATTCAGATGTCAGGCCGGCGCGGGCGCCATAGCGTGCACATTGGCGGCATGCAGCCCCTTGTTACCCGCCTCGATGTCGAACTCTACCTGCTGACCTTCTGCAAGCGTTTTGAACCCATCCATCGAGATCGCTGAAAAGTGGACAAACACATCCTCCCCGCCGTCCTGCTCAATGAAGCCGTACCCCTTGGCGTCATTGAACCACTTCACCTTTCCTCTGGCCATTGGAGCTGCCTCCGACATAGTTGATCAACTGCGCGCTTATATAGAATCGACCCCCAATTTTGTCAAGTCGATAATAATTAGGCCGAACATGTCAGAGCTTAGTGAAGCAGAAGACGTGCGTTTACATTGGAAAAATCCGTCTCGCTGATAGGAGTCAAGCGCCATCTACCAATGCCGTTATCATCATAAAAAACAAGCCGAAGCCGATACTGCTGATAGTCCCAATACTGAAGCTTGCCGCGCTGCGACACTGACATTGCTGTCACCGAACCATTGATATTCTGCTCATACAGCTGATCAGGCTCGCCAAGGACGACGTAAACCTTTGCTCGATCGGACAGGAAACCTGATCGGCCGCCAGCATCCTCTCTAAAACGGATCACGGCCTGCTGAAGACGGGCAAAATAGGTCTGCAACCCTTCATGCTCGGGCGTTGCCGGAGCTGGATCGCTCGACCTTAAAAAGGCGGCCCAGGCAACTCCTCGTTGATCGACCGGAGTTTCTCGCAACGCTTTCAGCCGCTCCGGGGAAACGTAGTAGCGAAGCTGATTAAGAAGCTCTTCGTACGAGAGAAGGGGGATATCATTTCCGAAACTCACGAACACCGGAGTTCTTACCGTGTCCGTCGCATCAGCTCGCGTGAAAGTCACGTTCGCCACTCCGATACCCACACGCGAGATCGGAATCTTCACGGTCCTACTAAGCAATACTCCTTTACGCTCGAGAACCGTAGTATCCCGCCATGTGACTGCACCGCGATCATTTTGAACTACAAACGACACGGGTAAACGCGACTGCTGGCCATATGCCTCTATGTAGACCGACACTGTGCTGTCCCGACCAAAAACGGCACTGGAACGCGGGCTGGCTAGAATCTTCGGAACAGAATCAAGGACCGACCGCTGGGTTGCCTCATACACGATCACGGGGGTTGACAGACGACCTGCTTTCATGCCCGGGACGGAGATAGCTCCTTCCTGCGTCGCGCTTCGATTGCTGGCAGCATCCCTTACCAGAAACGAAATCGTGTAATCACCGGGTGGCACCCGAAAATAGTTCTGGAAAATGACACTTTCATCAGTTCGGTTAACCTCCTTGAAGGTCGCAACCCGGACTATTTCCAGCACATCCACCGTCTTGATCTCCGTTGTACCCTGACTCAGCTTGAGTCGAACTTCGTACGGAGCCCGATAAGTATCTCCATCCCGCACGAAGCTCAAAACGCGGTTCGGAATCGATACACTCGCCAGGACAAGTGTTGTGTCGGGACTGCCGCTGGCGAAGTATGCAATCTTCCCGACATACGCCAATGGAGAGCCGGTCGCAATCAAGCCCATTTGATTGTACACCGAGCTGGGATCTCGCCCTGGCTCCACGGAGCCTATAACTGGGACGGCAAGTCCACCTGAGACCGCAGGTCTGGACTGAGAAGTACGACAACCCACCAGAACGACTGATCCAAGACACAAGTGACCAACAGAACGACTGAGTCTAAAGGCTCGCATTATTGTTTGTTACCCTATCCACGTAAATCGGTTTCTATTACCTTCGCCGCGTGTCTCATCAGAGTTTGATCGGCTCAAAGATAGCCGGATACACCCTGCAGAGTGAGGTCGGCGAAGGCGGTACTTCGGCCGTCTACAAAGCCGTTCATTCCAGTAACGGCACTGTAGCCCTGAAAGTTCTTCGCGAAAAGCTGCGTCATGACCGTACCGCTGTCGCGCGTTTTGTGCGCGAGGCGCAATATGGTACCAGGGTCCTGCACCCCAACGTGGTACGGACAATCGAGATCGGGGAGTCGGATACCGGAATACACTTCCTGGCCATTGAGTGGGCTGGCGGAGAGTTGTTGGAAAAATACGCCAAACAACATGCACCGCTCCCCCCGGAAGAAACAGCCGTCATCATTTCCCAGATTGGCGCTGCAGTACAAGCCGCACACTCGGCAAAGATCGTACACCGCGATCTGAAACCAGAGAACGTCATGTACGATCCCGAAACGCGACAGGTAAAACTGCTCGACTTCGGAATTGCGACAGACGTGCAGGCTTCAGCTGACGAACGTTTGACGCGAGCCGGATTTTTTGTCGGATCGCTGATGTATATCGCACCGGAAGCGCTTTCGGGTGAGATCGTTACGCCAGCAGCAGACCAATACAGCCTCGCGACCATTGCGTACTACCTGCTAACTCGAGCCCTCCCGTACACGGCGAAAGCTCCAAGGGAAATGTTCACACAGCTCCTTACACTACCACCTGTCCCATTGAATGCCGCACGCGAACGTCTGAAGTTCAGCGCCGGAGTCGAGAAGGTGGTGATGAAAGCACTGTCGAAGGATCCGGTGAATCGCTACGCAGACGTTTTTTCCTTCGCTACTGCCTTTCAGCAAGCCGTTTCAGCCGGAGACCAAAAGGCTGACGCTCCAGCCCTTCAACCGGACGATGCCGGCGTACTATCCCGAATGCGCGGAATCTTTCGCCGCAATCCCTGAATCCACGTGGTTCGATGGGAGCCAGAGTGTAAAGGCCGAGCCCTTTCCTGGCTCGCTGGTCAGTAAGAGATCCCCACCCAATAAACGACTAAGTCGACGTGAGATAGCCAATCCGAGGCCGGTTCCACGGTTTACGGAATCTGCTCGCGGCCCAGCATCTACCTGTTCAAACTCCTCAAAGACCCGCTCCTGATCCATGAGCGAAATTCCAATTCCTGAATCAATCACTTGAATCGACAGCCAGTGGGCAGAATCACTGTCCCTTGCGGCCAGAACCAGCGGTAATCCCTGTCCTGTTGCGTCATGTTGAGACACGAGTCGGGTTTTGACTACAATCGATCCAGCATCCGTGTACTTGATTGCATTTCCAAGCAGGTTTACGAGAATTTGACGGAGGTGGGTCGGATCGGTTCGAATCCGCGGAAGCGCGCTGCCCATCACCAGCGAGAGGTTCAGATTCTTCTCGTTGACCAGGGATTCTACCTCGCTGGCAACATCGAGGATGAAGGGCCTCACGTCGAGCGTCTCGGAATGTACGTCGAGTCTTCCAGCGGCCATTTTCGCAAGATCGAGAATTTGATCAACGAGATGCCGAAGATGGTTTGCCGAGGCTTCAATTCGCTCAACCGGTTTCACCTGACGAGGCCTCAGCTCTCCATACACGCCCTCTCGCAGCAAATCCACAAACCCAACAATTGCATTCAGAGGGGTTCTTAGCTCATGAGAAACGTTTGCGAGAAAGTCATTCTTCATCCGGTTGGTACGGAGAAGCTCGGACGAAAGTCGCTCGAGCTCTCTCGATCTTTCAACTAGCCGAGCGGCCTGGCGTCGCTCATGTTGAAGAACGAGAGCAAGCCCAATCACAACAGCGCCAACGATCAGGTAGACAAGCAGCATTACTTCTGCGTCATTTTGCGTCCGGAGGACAAGGCTTTCCCGCGCATTCACCCATTACAGATGATCTGGCTACGAACATCGATGACTGAAACACAACAGTTGCAACAGCTTCTCATTGAGAGGTCGGTTAGACGGGGGGGTTTTATTCTTGCGTCAGGCAAATCTTCCAGCATTTATGTGGATGCCAGGCTGACGACGATGAGCCCGGAAGGAATGAATGTTATCGGGCCGTTGTCACTCCACGCCATGGAGGTTAGAGGCTGGGCTCCCGATTCAGTCGGAGGCCTGACCCTCGGCGCAGATCCCGTGGCTTTTGCCATCGCCTTTTCATCTGCCGATGGTACACGGCCCTTACGTGCATTTACCGTCCGCAAAGAAGTGAAAGCTCACGGAACGGGAAACCTTATCGAAGGCCCGTTCCGGCCTGACGACAAGGTAGTAGTAATCGAGGACGTGATCACAAGCGGAAAATCAGCACTCCAGGCAATAGACGCAATATCTCGTGCAGGAGCTCAGGTCCTTGGAGTTCTTGCAGTCGTAAATCGCGACGAAGGGGGTGTCGAGGCCATCGCTGCCAAAGGTTTCGACACTTTGTGTCTTACGTCCATTCGCGATTTAGCGTCGTGACTTTTTCTTCTGATAGTTTTTCTCCCGCGTTATCCAACCGGGAGCTGTGGCTGCCGGATAGAAGTCACGCAGGATCACCGCATAAGGTGTAACCAGTTCTCTTCGAAAGTGCTGAAGCATTCCCGCACCATCGTAGCTTTGTCGAAAGACAACAGGTGATACTCCCATGATCGTTCTAACGTGCCTCCCAAAGCTCTGCGGTGATGAGTAATCGAGATAATTAGCGACACTTGCTACGGAGAGTCCCGGATTTTCAAACAGTTTCGCCGCTCTGATAAGCCGAGCAAGCGAGAGATATCGCTTTGGCGGTGGAAGCTTTGCTCTGAAAAAGCGGCTCATCAGCGTGCTTGGCAAAATGTTCAGATGCCTCGATAGTTGGCGGATTGTGTGGATTTGCGGAGAGTGATTGAACAACAGCTCGAAGAAACGCCAGCAATCTGGCGATGCTCCCGCCAGATCAGAGCTGAGCTGGCCAAGGGCAATTCGTTGAAGATCACTCGATTTTTCGGCAGCGAGAATTTCACGAAGAGTCTGCCAACCGGAGGGCTGGCGTGCATCGATAAGAATTCGTACTCCAAGTTGACCAAGCGAGAGGAGGTTCTGTGGAGTTGAATGCTGTGTCTCTGTAAGGAGCGCCATGGCAGGAACTCGCGGAAATTCCCTGACCATGGCAGCCATCCTCGCACTGCTCTGAATTCCATACCGCGCAATGGAAATTAAGACTGCACCTGATTTTCGCGCGCGGAGGTCTGCAAGAATTTCATCAAGTGATTCTCGGTGAAGCGTCGAGTAGAGTCCTTCACCAGCCGCATCAACCCGTATGCGCTCCCCAGGTGTCAGAATGGTTGACATCGGCATTAACTTTGAATCTCCCTTCGGCTGACTCGACATTGGCTCTCTCCGCAGGTGAATTGTGTTCATTGACAGCGGGAGTATAAACGCCCTGCGTCAGTCCAACGTCAGCGCCGGGGTTCACCAAGAGCTTGATTTCCCCATTCGGGCTGATCTTCAGCGTATATTCAGGAGAGCGTCAGTCGGACGGTCGCGTGTTTTTATCTTTCTGATACTAAATGCGAGGAAAGTCCGGGCTCCGTGGGAAGGCTGCCAGGTAACTCCTGGGAATGGTGAGAAATCACCATTACGGAAAGTGCAACAGAAAGCAAACCGCCTCGAAAGAGGTAAGGGTGAAAGGGTAGGGTAAAAGCCTACCGCGTTCGTGGTAACACGAATGGCATGGCAAACCCCAGCTGGAGCAAGGCCAAGCATGCGGCGAGAGAGCCCACCTCGATCAAGACGCCGCGGGTCGGCTGCTAGAGGACACGAGC
>JBDSBT010000306.1:0-4670 GCA_039921425.1 Gemmatimonadaceae bacterium
GCCCCAAGCATCGCAGGCAACCCGCATCCAGCAATAAAGCGGACCAATCGAAACGCGCGTCGCCTTCCGCGCGTAGTGTAAGAACGCGCGGGCTTCACGGGGTAAAGTAGATCCTTTTCGCAGTAGCTCATGAGGTCGCGACGAACCTGCAGCACGACGGCATCATTATCAATAGCAATGCGGTCTCGAGGCGCTATCTTAGTGCGTCGGATGCCCTCACAAGTCCGGCTGCGTTTGCGGACATTCAGACAGGGAGGCGTTACAATGTTCGGTTTCCTGATCCTCGCCCTTGTAGTCGTATTCGTTCTATTTGCGATAAGCTCTTACAACCGCCTGATTTCTCTCAAGAACCAGGTCGCGAACGCGTGGAAGCAGATCGACGTGCAGCTAAAGCGCCGTCACGATCTCATTCCGAATCTCATCAACACCGTGAAAGGTGCGATGAACTTCGAAAAGGACACGCTCGAGGCGGTCGTCTCGGCCCGAAACAAGGCCATTTCTGCGTCAACGACCGGGAACGTCGCCGCAACCGCCGCGGCCGAGGGGCAGTTGACGGGGGCGCTGTCACGGCTGCTCGCTGTGGTCGAAGCTTATCCGGACCTCAAGGCAACAGGCAACGTTGCTCAGCTTCAGGAAGAGCTGACTGGAACGGAGAACAAGATCGGCTTCTCACGCCAGCTATACAACGACACGGCCACCCAGTACAACACTGCGCAGCAGAGCTTCCCAACAATGTTGTTCGCGGGAATGGCTGGCGCGTCTCCGGCAACGCTGTGGGAAATCACCGACGAAGGCGAGCGAGCGGTGCCGAATGTTGACCTATCGATGAACACTCCGGCTAAATGAGCACGGCGGGCAACCTGTTCGCCCAACAGGAGGCGAACAGGAAAGCCAGCCGCAGGCTCGTAGCAGGCTTCGTTCTTTTCATCGCCTGGCTCGGCTTCGGTGGCGATCTCATCTGGTATCTGGCGTCTCGCAATGCGGCCGGACCCGACTCCTATTCCGGAGTTCACCTTTTTCCGGGACTCGGTCTGTTCCTGCTGATTATCGCGGGCGGAATGGCGTGGTGGGGCTACAACTTCGGCGCGACATCGTTGATAAAGGCCACCGGCGCCCGGGACATCGACACGCCGACAAACGACCAGGAACGCCAACTGGTCAATATCGTGGAAGAAATGGCGATCGCGGCTGGTGCAACGAAGCCTCACATCTGGCTCGTTCCCGATGCTGCGCCAAACGCATTTGCCACTGGCGTCCATCTTGGCGACGCTCATCTGGCTGTGACCCAAGGTCTTCTCGACACGCTAAATCGAGAGGAACTCCAGGCGGTCGTCGGTCACGAGATGGGGCACATCGTGAATCTGGACGTGCGGCTGATGACACTGCTGACCGCACTCGTTGGCGTGGTTGCACTCATCCACAACAATGCTTTCCGGGTGATGCGTTTCGGAGGGTCGGGCGGCCGGAGCCGGTCTCGATCCTCCAGCAAGGGCGACGGCGGCGCGATGGGAATCCTCATCGTCGTCCTGTTGGTCGTCTGGATCATCAGCTGGATCATCGCACCGCTGGTCACGCGCTACATGGCAATGAAAGTCGGACGCTCGCGAGAGTTCCTCGCCGATACGATGAGCGCGCAGTTCACCCGCAACCCTGGTGCGCTGGCCCAGGCGCTGGAAAAGATTGGCGGATCGACCGTTAAGCCGAAGATGATTCCGAAAAGCTCAGCTCAGCTTTGTATCGCTGACCCGTACCACTCGGCCTGGGGAGACCGCGAAGGGAAATTCGCTGACCTCATGGCGACACATCCCCCGCTTCGCGAGCGCGTCCGGCGGCTTCGCGACATGGCGTATCAGAACGCCGGAACCGGCGACAGTCTCCAGAGTCCGTTAATCATGTCGGAAGCGTAGACCTTTCCGTCGACGTACTGGACGCCCCAGACGTAAACCTGCCCGCCTGTCTCCAGTAATCCGCGGGCCAGCTCATGCTTCATCTTGCCCAGGTCACAGCGGCCGTCGGGCGATTTCTGATCAGCAGTGCAACTGTTGAAGTTTCCACGAGTGCTGATCGCGCGAACGCCGCCGTTGTAATAGGCGAGATAGAGAATCCCGCGCTGCTCGTCCGCTGAAAAATTGTGGACACCGGCGCCGGGCACAGTGAACACACCAACTTCCTTTGGTCTGGTCAAATCACTGACGTCGATCACGTGAACGTCTCCGACCGACGAAGTCCCAATGTTCCCCGGGCCTTCTTCGCCGACATATGCGTATTTCGTCGACTGAGTCACCGCGTCGCGGAACCACACGATGTTGTGAGCCTTGCCGCCAACGATCGGCGTACTTCCCATCAGCACAGGATTCGACGGACTGCCTCCCTTGCCACCGCCTCCGATATCGAAGATCGAGATTCCGTCGTTCCACAGCGCTGTCATGAGAATGCCATCGCGCACGTAAACGTCGTGGACGAACGGTGTTCCCATCACAGCCGAATAGACCTGGGTTGGCGCCGATGGAGTGGATAGGTCGACGATGATGAGGCGAGCCGGAGTACTCGTAGAGCTACGAGGGTCGATCGAAAGGAACCCGTAGAGCTTTCCATTGACCATCTGTATCTCGGCCGTGTGAACACCTGGATCGGTCTGCGCGTTCTGGAATCGCGCGATTTGCACGGGCTTCGCCGGATCGGTGAGACTATAAATCACGATCGACCCCGGTGCGGGCTCTGTGGCCACGACCAAATACTTCCCGTCGGCCGTGACTTGAACGTCGCCGAGTGTCGCGGCACCGGAAACGATGACCGAATCGACGAGCGTTGGAGTTGCCGCAGCAAGACTCCAGATCTTGATAGCATTGCCCCGCACTGCGCCGGCGCCTGAAGTCCTGGTTCCCCAGGTCGAGGTGTAGGCGTACCCACCGTTCACCCAGAGCTCGGCTGAGAAACGGTCGTCAACAGCACCGCGGCCTTCAATGCTCAAAGTGAACGGAGTGTCCGGCAGGATTGGACTCTTGGGATCCACCGAATCCGTGCTTTTGCACGACACCGCTACGCTCATGAGCACGAAGACAAGCGATGAGGATTTCAGCCAGCGCGCCGCCATTGTCATTGACCCATGGCCATGTCATCCATTTTCATTGCCCCTTTTTGGAGAGCTGCGCCATAGCGGCCCATTCGATGGTGAACCATACCCAAACCAAAACGCACGCCAGCAGATATGGACCACAAGTTGTTCGGTCCGTGAAACGTCGCCGGATCGAATACCGAAAATCTATCGAGTGATTTCACATGCGCGCGCCCGACTTCCACAAACGGCGACAATTTTGCCCTCGAGACCGCGAACTCCCGGCTGGCGTTGACCGTTACGACGGTCCAGCGCGTTCGGCCGAGGATACTTAGATCAGACTCGGGACGTGGTGTGCGAAATGGGTTGGCCGTGCGCTCTTCTTCAGGGCGGTCGGTCTGCTCAACACGCGCGCTCAAAGTTGCACGCGCACGCGTCACACTGCCCTCGGCCAACATCGTCAGAAACTCGAACGCATCGCGGCTCGATTCAAATTCCTGCGTTTGCGCGACCTCGGCGAGAGCGTACTCGCCGCCGGATTCGTATCTGGCAGATGCACTCCACTTCTTCTGATCCAATCCGCCTCCCGCGGCGACCTCAGGAGATACTACACTTGCAAAGCTGCCCTGGATCTCGAGAACACCGCGGAAGTGTGCGCTGGCTCGGCCGGCCCATGAATCGAAGAGTCGGTCGGAATTTGGAAAGTCAGACGGAAACTCCGGCTCATCGCCGTTGAAGCGTGAGAACTCGACGGCGACCGGACCGTAGCCGCCAGCGCCTGCTACGACTGCCCGCTCGAGAATCTGCGAGAGATGGTGGTTGAGCGGGTAATGAACGAACGGTCGAACCATCGGATCGTCGGTTCCGAACGTCGCAAACCCCTTCCCTGCAGTGACCGAGAACCGGGCTCTCTCTACCACGGATTTTTGCCAGGTCGCGACAACTTCGTGCAGATACGTGTGAGGATGACGCCGGTCAACGTAACCTTCGCCTGAAATGCCTGGATTCAGCTCCCCACGTTGGAGCGTAAGTCCTTCAAAGTTGACGGTCGCCGCGAGCGACAGGTCGTAGCGAGGGATTTCGGCAGAGCCCATCAACATCGGCTGACTGAGGTAGCCTTCAGTCAGGGTACGATTGTCGATCGCCGGCGATTGTCGAGTCCCGAATAGAATGCCGCTTGCGCCGCCGAAGAGTTTCGGAGTCGAGTCGGCCGCTTTTTGGCCGTGGTCCATCACCATGTCCTGCGACAGAACCACCGAGCTTCGAGACGCCAGCGCGATGGCGCAGGCCACCCACGCCCGCCACGGACGTCGTTGCACCGTCGTTGTTCTAGAGTGCGCGCGTCGGCGGACGCGTCACGTTCAGCGCCTCGAGCGCGGACGCAGCAACCGGAGTGAAATCTTCGCCAGGATTGATGAATCGGTCACGCTCCGCACCGTACTGCTTGTCGTAGAGCTGGCGGTACCGTCCGTTCAGCGCGATCAGCTGGCGATGCGTTCCACGCTCCACAATCTCACCGCCTTCGATAACGAGGATTTGATCGGCGCTCTCGATTGTGGAGAGACGATGGGCGATTACGAATGTGGTTCGACCGTGACGAAGCGACTGCAAGCCG
>JBDSBT010000307.1:0-4796 GCA_039921425.1 Gemmatimonadaceae bacterium
ATGGGGGCAGGCACGGGACTTGTGCTGATCCTTCGGTGGTATTGGTGGCGTATTAATGCATGGTCGGAGATCAGTGCCATGATCGCGTCGTTTGTGGTATCGATCATCGCCTTTCAGACCGTGCCCCGGCACTTCGCCGCCGGCGATCCGAACTCCGATGCGACGATCATGATCCTGACGGTCATCGTCAGCACCATCGTCTGGCTCAGCGTCACCTTCATGACCAGTCCGGAACCCGACGAAATACTCGAGTCCTTTTATCGACGCGTCAGGCCGGGTGGGAGAGGCTGGAGGCGCATCGCGGAGAAGGCAGGATATGGACACGAGGGCATCGAGGGCGGTGCGCTGGCGTGGAGCAACTGGATCGCCGGCATTGTCGCGGTGTATTCAACGTTGTTCGGAATCGGCAAAATCATCTTTGGCGAGACGATGGTCGGAATCATACTCCTCGCGATCGCCGCCGCGGCATTTGCGTGGATTGCAAGGTCGTTCAGGGGTGAGGGATCGAGTGGGGCCGGGGCGGAGACCGATCGCTCTGTTCTCTCACGGGCTCAGGCGGCCGAGACGGCCGCCGCTGCGGCCCTACCCTGAGCACGCGGATTGCCATAATTTTCGAGAAGTCACTGGAGGTCATAAAATGTCGGCGTCGACAACATCAGATATCGAGCTCACGGTTACGCCAAATGCGGCCGTCGAGGTCAAGAAGTTCATGGAAGCTGAAGGTGTCACCAGCGAGGCGGGCGGACTTCGTGTCAGCGTGCAACCGGGCGGCTGTAGCGGATTTAAATACAGCCTCGTTATCGAAGACAAAAGTGCCGAAGACGATTTTGTCATCGGCAATGATGGCTTCAAGGTTTTCGTCGACCCTTTCTCTGCGCAGTATATCTCCGGAGTCACGATCGACTACGTAACCTCGATGCAGGGCTCGGGATTCACTTTCAAGAATCCAACGGCCACCGGCGGATGCGGCTGCGGTAGCTCGTTCAGCGCATAACTTGGCGTTCCCGCGCATCCTCATCTCGAGGGTGGTGAAATGAAAGCGCATTTCACCGCCCTCGATTTTTTTGTCCTCATTTCCTATCTCGCCGGGACGACAGCGCTCGGTCTCTGGATAGGGCGCAAGCAGAAAAGCGCTAACGATTACTTCATCGCGGAACGCTCGATCCCGTGGTGGGCAGTGATGTTTTCAGTTGTCGCAAGCGAGACGAGCGCACTGACTTTCATCAGCATTCCCGGCCTCGCATACGTCGGCAATCTCGGCTTCCTCCAGGTCGTCGCCGGCTACATACTTGGCCGCTTCGTTGTAGCGTTTGTGCTGCTTCCCCGCTATTACCGCGGCGATCTCGTCACGGCGTACGCATTGCTCGAGCAGCGGTTCGGGCTGGCAACGAGACGGTTCACGTCGATCGTCTTCATGGTGACGCGGGCCGTCGCCGATTCCGTTCGAGTGTTCGCCACTGCCATTCCAATCGCGTTGATTCTCGAGGGAACGATGCCTCGTGAATACGTGAAGCCGGTTGCGATTCTGCTGCTTGGTGTGTTGACGATCATCTACACGTACAAGGGCGGCATGAAAGCGGTTGTCTGGACCGAGCTGCTTCAGGCCAGCGTCTACGTGCTCGGAGGAATTTCAGCAATTATCCTGATCGGACACGGAGTCGATGGCGGATGGTCGCGCATCGTTGACACCGCGTCAGCGTCGGGAAAGCTCAAGGTGATCGATACGTACATGGGATTCAACCGGCCGCATACGCTCTTCGCCGGGCTGCTTGGCGGCGCGTTCCTGTCGATGGCGTCGCATGGGGCCGATCAACTGATCGTGCAGCGCTTGCTCACAGCGCGCAGCCTGCGCGATGCGCAGAAGGCGATCATCGGAAGCGGTTTCGTCGTGTTCGTTCAGTTCACTCTCTTCCTTTTTGTCGGCATTGGTCTATTCGTGTTGTTCGGCGGAAAGCCTTTTGCTGCACCCGACTCGATTTTCCCGACATTCATCCTTCAGTACATGCCTCCGGGGCTCGTCGGGTTGATTCTTGCCGCAATTCTCGCCGCGACCATGAGTACCCACTCCGGGGCAATCAATTCGCTCGCTGCGGCCACGACGCACGACATCTATCTGCCCTTGTCGAAGAAAAGCACCGATGATGCAGCGACATTGCGATTCGGAAAGCTCAGCGCTTTGGTATGGGGCATTGTACTGACGGGTGGCGCACTGCTTTACAAGGAACAGGGAACGCCAGTTGTGGTAGTCGCGTTGTCTATTGCGTCGTTCACCTACGGCGCTCTGCTCGGCGGATTTTTCCTCGGTATTCTGTGGCGGCGGGCGATTCAGCGCGATGCGATTCTCGGGATGTCGGTAGCGATCGTTGTCATGTCGTTCATCGTCTTTGCCAAGCAGCTCCTTCCCATTTTGCCTTCAATGACGGGAATGCTGACGAACTTCAGCAAGATCGCCTGGCCATGGTACGTGCTGATTGGAACGTCGATTACAATGCTCGTTGGGATTACTTCTTCACTGACTCACGGGCCGCGCGCGGCCAACCCGAATGATTGATCTGGTAGTTGGAGTAGACGGCGGTGGATCGAAGACGCGACTGATTCTTTCGGATACAGATGGAAATCAGCTCGCCGACGTAACGGGCGCCGGCTCTGCCATGGCGCCGGGACGCGCCGATCATTGTGCGGAGATAATTGGCGGTTTGCTTCGCCGTGCGCTGGACGAAGCGTCAATGCTCGACGATAGGGTCAAGCTGCTCGTCGCCGGAGTGGCTGGAGTTGGCCGCCCAGCTGAAAACCGCGCTCTCACGGCGTCTCTCGAAGACCTGGAGCTTGCCGACGAGGTAATCGTTGAAGGCGATGGGGACATTGCACTCAGCGATGCCTTCGGTCAGGGCGCGGGAATCATTCTCATCGCGGGCACTGGATCGATCGCGCACGGACGAAGCCCCTTACGCGTGCAGGCCAGATGCGGCGGATGGGGTCCGGGTTTCGGAGACGAGGGTTCAGGTGCCTGGATCGGACGAAGGGCGCTCGCAATCGTTGCATCGGCAGCCGATGGCCGAGAGCCCGCGACAGAATTGACCGGCGCGATACTGACCGCTGCTCAGCTCAATGAAGTAACAGAGCTGATTCCCTGGGGAATTGCCGCGACGCGAAAGCAACTGGCCGCTCTTGCGCCCATAGTATTCAACTCAGCATCGAACGGAGACATCAGGGCGAACGCGCTAGTGGGTATCGCCGTAGAAGAACTCGTTCTGCACGTGCGGGCGCTCGCTGTTCGTCTTTTCGGGGATGACAGAGCTGCAGTACCGGTGGCTTTCTCGGGCGGGCTTCTCCAAAAAGGATCTCTATTGCGAAAGAGACTCGAGCAACGGCTCAAGTCTGCGGTGCCTGGCGCCAATATCCGCAGTGGAGAAATTGTTGCCGCTCGGGGCGCGGTGTCAGTTGCGCTCGCGCATTTAGGGGCGCTCGCTTCCAAGTAGAATCTCGTGATTCCTTTGCCACGGGGTCACGGAGAACACGGAGGGACTGTTTGTTTGGCGGAGGAGCGGACGCTTCGGCCATCGACGATTGATGATTAAACAAAAGAAAGACGAATTCTCAAAAAGAGATTCCGCCTTTGCCGTTGTTAACCCCACAAGAGAGTTGTTGTCCGAAGTCGGAGGCGTGTGGAGCAACACGACGAAATCTCCGTGTCCTCCGTGACTCCGTGGCGCGGTTTATCGAACCTACACTGCGGCGGCCTCCGGAATCGTCTCGGGGGACGGCACGAACTCCCCCTCCCAGCGCGCCATCACGACTGATGCAAGACAGTTCCCGACCAGATTCACGCTCGTCCTCGCCATGTCCATCAACGCATCGACGCCCAGGATGATTGCGACTCCCTCAAGCGGAAGCCCGAATGTGGCGAGCGTGCCCGAAAGAATCACGAGCGAAGCGCGCGGGACCGCCGCAACACCTTTGCTCGTGACCATCAGCGTCAGCATCATCGTAAGCTGTTGTCCAATCGACAGATCTACATTGGCTGCCTGCGCGACGAAGATGGACGCTACGGCCAGGTACAGCGTGGACCCATCAAGGTTGAACGAATAGCCCGTCGGCATTACGAACGCGACAATCCGTCGCGGAACTCCGAGCCGCTCCATTGCCTGCATGGCGCGCGGAAGCGCGGCCTCCGAGGATGCAGTCGAGAACGCAATCAGCGCCGGCTCCTTCACCGCCTTGACGAATGCGCGAAGCGGAACCTTGAAGAGCGTCGCAACGGGCAACAACACAAGCAGGATAAAAACGGCGAGCGCCCCATAGAGCGTCAAAACCAGCTTGCCAAGGTTGAGCAATACAGAAACACCGCTGTGCCCGACAGTGACCGCGATCGCGGCTCCAATACCGATGGGCGCGAACTTCATCACGATGCCGACGTACTTGAAGATCACTTCCGACAGGCCTTCAATGCCCGTTAGCACGATCTCTTTAGGTCGTCCCATCGGAACCTGGGCGAGCGCCACTCCAAACAGCACTGCGAAGAACACAACCTGAAGCACTTCATTCTTCGCCGCCGCGTCAAAGAAGCTTGCCGGCACCAGGTGCTCGAGGAATCCACTCGCCGTCTGTGTGTTCGCCGCAAGCTCTTTCCCCTGCTCCGCCGAAGCCGACAGGACAATTCCAACGCCTGGCTTCACGGCGTGCACCGCCAAGAGGCCTACGACGAGTGCGAGGCTAGTGACAACCTCGAAGTAGATGATCGACTTGAACGCCAGACGGCCGACGCGCTTCATGTCGTCGCCGTGCCCCGCAATTCC
>JBDSBT010000308.1:0-7760 GCA_039921425.1 Gemmatimonadaceae bacterium
ACGAGCCAACCACTGCCCTCGACGTCACCATCCAGGCGCAGATTCTCGACCTGCTGAAGGGTCTTCAAACGAAGCTCGGCACATCGATCCTGATGATCACGCACGACTTGGGAGTCATCGCCGAAACGGCGTCGAGGGTGCTCGTGATGTATGGAGGGGAGATCGTCGAGGAAGCCGACGTGGAACTTTTGTTCGCGTCAGCGCATCATCCGTACACCGAAGGCCTCATGAACGCCATGCCCCAGATCACCGATTCAAGGGAGCGGCTGAACGTAATTCCCGGTACCGTTCCCCCACCCACCGCGTGGCCGTCCGGCTGCCGTTTTCGCGATCGCTGTCCATACGCATGGGAGAAGTGCGAGAAGGAACATCCGCCTCTTTACCAGATCGGAGAACGCCACACTTCACGTTGTCACCTGGCCGTTGAGCCTGACCGGCGCGCGCAACCGCACGTACCACTCGTCGAGCAAGTCGGAGCGACGCTTTGAGCGAGCCACTTCTTTCGGTCAAGAATCTTCGAAAAACCTTTCCGATCACGAAGGGCATTTTCGGACGCAAGGTCGGAGAGGTTCGCGCGGTTCACGACGTCTCGTTCGATATCGCTGAGGGCGAAACACTCTCGCTCGTCGGAGAATCCGGCTGCGGCAAGACGACTACTGGCAGGGCAATCCTCCGCCTCATCGAGCCAACGTCGGGCGAAGTCCGCTTCGCCGGGAGGGACGTGCTCTCAATGAACGCGGGCGAGCTGCGCGCGGTGCGCCGCGAAATCCAGATCATTTTCCAGGATCCCGTTTCATCGCTTAATCCTCGGATGACCGTTGGGGCTGCTATTCGCGAAGGCCTGACAATCCACAAGTTGGCCGAAGGCGCTGCGGCAGACGCGCGCGTTCAACAGCTGCTCAACGAAGTTGGATTGCGAGCCGAGTATGCGACGCGATACCCGCATGAATTTTCGGGCGGACAGCGACAGAGAATCGGCATAGCGCGCGCACTCGCCGTGGAACCGCGCTTCATCGTATGCGACGAACCCGTGTCCGCCCTCGATGTCTCAGTGCAAGCGCAGGTCATCAACCTGCTGCGCGACCTCCAGCGCGACAGAGGCCTAACGTATCTCTTCATCGCGCACGACTTGTCCGTCGTCAAGCACATGTCCGACCGCGTCGCCGTCATGTACCTCGGCAAGATCGTCGAGCTCGCGAAGGCAGAGGACTTGTACCGCGAACCGACGATGCCATATACGCAGGCGCTGTTGTCGGCCGTGCCGATCGCTGACCCGACGATGGTGAAGCAGAGGATACTTCTCGAAGGGGATGTTCCATCGCCAGCGTCCCCGCCATCAGGCTGCGTCTTCAATCCGCGGTGTCAGCATCCCGCAAAGGATGCTGCCTGCACCGTGATAAATCCGCCGCTCGAAGAGAAAGCACCGGGGCACTATGCCGCGTGTATCAAACAGCCACCCACCGCCATTGGGTGGGAAGAGCAACAGAAAGCAGGTGGCACGAACCAGCCAGAGCGGTACTTTCCCGTCGTCGAGCAGCTCTCGCGACCAACACACGTCCATCAAGGCGGTCAAACATCATGAGCACAGACAAATCAGTTTTCAATCAACCACAGGCGGCTACCGTCACCGCCGACGAACCACCGTCCGGCCTCGAACATTGGACCGGAGATACGAAGTTCTTCGGACATCCTCGTGGACTGTCCACCTTGTTTTTCACGGAGATGTGGGAACGCTTTTCCTACTATGGAATAAGGCCGCTCCTCGTTCTCTTTATGACTGCCGCCCTGGCCAATGGCGGTTTCGGCTTTGACAGGCCATCTGCATCCGCGATCGTCGGTATTTATGCGGCCTGCGTATATCTCGCCTCGTTGCCAGGCGGATGGATTGCCGACCGCTGGCTCGGCCTGAGACGATCGATCTGGTACGGCGGCGTCTTCATCGCCATCGGTCACCTCTTCATCGCGCTGTCGACAGTCTTCGCGCATCGCGCGTTCTTCCTTGGCCTGATTTTCATCGTCATCGGCACTGGCCTGCTCAAGCCCAACATTTCGGCAATCGTGGGTGATCTGTATCCGGAAGGCGGGTCGAGGCGCGACGCCGGATTCTCCATCTTTTACATGGGCATCAACGTCGGCGCGCTCATCGCACCGCTCGTCACCGGCTACCTCGGCGAGAGAGTCGGCTGGCACTGGGGCTTCGGCGCGGCAGGACTTGGAATGCTGGTTGGCTTGATCACGTTCCGCGCTCGACAGAATGACACGCTCGGGCCGCTCGGTGCCACACCGTCAGGAACGCCGGAGCAGCAGAACAAGGTTCGAACGTATGCGATGGTTGGGTTGGGTCTCATCGCCGCGGTCGTTGCGATGGCGATGTTCGGCGTGTTCACGATCAATCCGGTCGTAGTCGCGACGCAGATGCGAAACGTCATGCTTGGCATGGCGATTCTGTACTTCCTCTATTTGTTCTTCGCTGCCGGGCTGAGCGGAGACGAGAAGAAACGCGTCGGAGTGATTATCGTGTTGTTCGTCTTTGCCACGATCTTCTGGTCGGCGTTCGAGCAGGCCCCAACCTCGCTCAACTTGTTCGCGCGCGATTTCACTGATCGCATGCTGTTTGGTTGGGAAGTGCCGACTCTCTGGCTCCAGGCCGCGAACTCCTTGTTCGTGATTCTTCTTGCGCCGGTGTTTGCGGCTGTCTGGATCGCTCTCGGACGGCGTCACAAGGACCCGTCGAGCCCCGCCAAGTTTGCATTCGGACTTTTTTTCGCCGGCCTCGCGTTTCTCATTATGGTTGCGGCTGCCAATCGGGTGATCGCAGGCGGCGGCACGGCGATCAAGGTCTCGATGCTCTGGCTCGTCTTCAGCTACTTCCTCCAGACGATTGGTGAGCTGTCGCTCAGTCCTGTCGGGTTGAGCTCGATGACGAAGCTGGCCCCGCGAAGATTTGTCGGGCAGATGATGGGTGTGTGGTTTATGGCTGCCGCGCTTGGCAACCTGATCGCCGGTCTTGTCGGCGGACACGTTGATCCGGAGAAGCTCAACGAAATGCCGGCGTTGTTCCAGCGTACCGCGATATCGCTGTTCATCGCCGCTGCCGTCCTGGCGCTTCTTTCGATTCCGATCAAGCGGATGATGCGCGACAGCTCCGCGAGTGCTCATTAGTAGTTAGCGATGTCGGCAGCCGCCGATGCCGGTGCGGTGACGATGGATCGTTGCGACATCGCAGCGGAACGGCCGGGTGTCGTTCCGCTCTCGACTAGTTAGGCCAATTGAAGATAGATGTCGGAACTGATCTTTCGCGATTGTGGCGGACGTCTGCTGGTTCTCTCCAGAAAACCGAAGTGAAGTCGCGGTTGAGCAGTGAGACCTTGAATTGCGCGCCGTGCGAGCGGTTAAGTGGAAATGCAACGTCGAGTTTCCACATGCGCTGCGATTTCGGTGGAACCGATGCTAGAATGGAAATACCAACCGATGCGTTGATCCCGCTCGTCACCCCAAACGGCGAATCGCCAGCGTAGACCTTGGCCAGGTCCGTGAACGGCGCCACGCCAACTGATGCGAGCGACTTGAGTCGTCCGAGGAAAATGCGGTCTTCGAAGCGAAGAACGAAACGCTGGCCACCACCCAGCGACGACCTCGCATAACCACGCGGCCCGCCTGTTCTATCCGCGAGCAAAAGCTGAAATGGAATTCGTTGGCGCCACCCGCCGCCCCACTCGAAGCTGGTGAGAATCGTATGGCGAACGGCAGGCTTAATGTACGTCGCGAAGCGGCTGCTGCCGAGGATGCCGTCCCATCGGTTCGATTCGTATTCGCGACGCCCTTCAAGTGTTCCCTCGAAAGCGGCAAAGGCCAGCGGAGTGCCTGTGCCGACATAGAGATTCGCCGACGCGAACAAGTCGGCGTCCTGGGATCCAAGTGCTTCGTAGCCGCGACCGAGCAGCGTCGCCAGCTCGACGCCCTTCCGCATGTCCTGCCGTCCGTCGAGACTCTCGAACCCCGTAGCCTGGATGTAGCTCACATGACGAAAACCGGCGAGCGCGTTTAGTCGCACACTCTTGTGCCGCGCGTATCGGTCTACCAGCAGGCCAATCGTATCTCTCTGTGTCGTCCCCAAACCGACCATCGTCGGAAAAGAGTTCGGCATTTCATCCTCATACGACGCGGATCCGCCCAGCAGAACGAGCTGCCCGCCTGGCGGACCCAGCCGTACAACTCCTCCTACGTCGCCGTACGACCGCTGCAGCCCTACAGCGGGGAAGCTTCGGTCGGGCAGTTCTCTAGCGGGCCCGAGATCGGGACCCCGAAAATATCGATACTCTTCGCGCGAGCCCGCGGTGGTCCTCCAGGAAACCTTTTGCAAATCCGACAGGAACGGATGGCTCAGCTCTACGCCCCAGACTCCGCCAAGCTCATTGCGCGCTCCTTGCAGCGAGAGTTGATACGGTCTTCCGAGAAACTGGTAGTCCGTTATCTGCGCGTTGAAATTGTCGCGAAAGTGTTCGCTGTATCGCCATTGCCCCACAACCGAAATCGCCTCGCCCATGAAATTCTGCTCGCCAAGGCGAATTAATTTCACGAATGGATTCGATCCCGATCCGCCGCCCCCAAGCACAATTGAAATTTCATCCTGCGTAACCACGGAGAGAAAAACGCCGCCAGCGTCGTCGAGCATTGCCGTTATCGTCGCATCCGCGAGATAAGGCTGCGCACGCAGAATGCGCTCCGACTCGACACGCCGAAGCTCGCTGCACGCCATGCCGGGACGAAGTGCGAGGAATCGGTCTATTACTTCCGGATTGGTTGTTGCATGCAATTCAGTGAGCTGGCGCGTTAGACGACGCTGAAACCTCGAGCCCCTGATCTCGAACGGGGGCCTCGTGCTCACCTCGATGCGGCTGATTATCTGCCCCTTGCAGGGCACCGCCACCCCTCCCAGACTTTGTGCGACGAGGGCAGCCGGCGATAGCATCGCCGCGTTAAAGAGAAAAAACCGAATCCGAAGAGATCTCAAAGTGTCAATCACGCTCACGCAAGATATTCCCCGCTCCCGCAGTCCTGGCTCAAAAGGCATCGCTCCGGTTGTGGCGGTTTCAGCGACATCCGATACAAGGCTCGGCGGCGCACATCGCGTCAGGCTCAACAGCACTTACTTGATCGCCCTCGAAAGTGCAGGGCTTGTACCAATAATCATTCCGCCGCTCGCCAGCCCCGACCAGGCACGATCCATCCTCGAGCGCGTGGATGGGGTTCTGCTGACTGGCGGCGAAGATGTCGATCCGGCGCTTTATGGACAAGACCAAAGTAAGAAGTGCGGGGCTCCAAATCGCGCTCGCGACGAAACGGAGATTGCACTGGCACTCGGTGCCCGGGACCTCAACAAGCCTCTTCTTGCCATTTGCCGCGGTCCACAACTCCTCAACGTCGCCTTTGGTGGGACCCTGATTCAGGATATCCCATCCGAAATCCCAGGCGCCTTGAACCACAACGCCGACGACGATAGAGGCGGCCGAGTTCACCACGTTTCCATTCAGCCGGGCTCGCTCACTGCCCGATCGATTGGAGCCACTGACGTCTCCGTCAATTCATTACACCACCAGAGCGTAAAAGATGTGGCCCCCGGGTTTCGGGTCACAGCAACTTCGCCCGATGGCATCGTAGAAGCGATTGAGTGGGACGGAGCCGACTGGTGGGCCCTCGCAGTTCAATGGCACCCCGAAGAAATGAACGACTCTCCGGAGCCGTGGGACCGCGGACTCTTTCGCGCTTTTGCCGATAAGCTGACCGGGGAGTGAACCGGCAGCGGGTGCTTCATATCGACTCTGGGCAAGCCTGGCGCGGTGGGCAGCGACAGGCGCTTCTGCTGGCAATAGGCCTCCGAAATCGTGGCCACGAGCCGCTCCTTATCGGCCCGCCCGACTCGCCTCTCGTACGACGCGCTCAGGCGGAAGGTCTCGCGGTCGCTACGATCCCGATGATTGCCGATTGGGACCTTCAGGCCGCGCGCCGAATCCGGGCTCGGATCAAGGCGTGGCAGCCAGACGTCGTTCACGCGCACGACGCTAGATCACACGCATTGTCACTCATTGCCTTGCTGGGTTCCAGAACGCCGTTCGTTGTCACCCGACGTGTAATTTTCCCGCCAAAGTCGATCGGCCTCAAGTACGGCGAACGGGTTACGAAGTTCATCGCCATCTCGAATGCGGTTCGAGATGCGATGGTCTCGCGCGGCATCGCGCCTTCAAGAATCGAAGTCGTTCATTCCGGGATCAGCCTGCCGTCCGGTAGCGTCATTCCGCGCAATTGGCGCGCCGAGCTCGGATGGCCAGCCGACTCGGTAATATTGGGTGTGGTCGGCGCGATGACCGCAGAGAAAGGTATCGACTCACTCGAACGAATCGCCGGCGCCGTGCCTGACGCCGATCGCCAGCGTGCTCGACTCGTTCTTATCGGCGGGACAAAGCATGGTCCGGCTTCAGTCGGGGGAATCCCGGCGCACTTTGCCGGGTTTGTGGACGGGGTCGAAGCGGCCACCGCCGGGCTGGACATTTTGCTCCACCCAGCCCGCGCCGAGGGCCTCGGCACCTCGGTCATCGACGCAATGGCGGTCGGCGTGCCTGTCGTGGCGTTTGCGGTTGGAGGCCTTCCGGAGGTCCTCACCCAGGAGACCGGCTTTCTCGTTGCCGCTGGTGACACCGCGGCGTTTGCCGAGTGTGTCGGCGTCCTGATCCGCGACGCCTCTCGCCGCTCCACTCTTGCAAATGCCGCTCGCGTGCGCGCAATGCTCTTCAGCGCCGAACGGATGACCGAACAAACCGAAGCGGTGTATCAGGGCGTAATAACAGGGTAGCAAATACTCTCGTTAATCGTCTATCTTCAGACACCACAACCGCTTGTAAGACAATTGCTCTATATCTGCATTCCGGTCCATAACGAAAGCGCCACTGTTGGCGTCCTGCTTTGGCGCATCCGCAAGATGTTCCAGTCATACTCGCGCGAGTACGAGATTCTCGTTTTCGACGACGCCAGCACTGACGGAACCGGTGAGATCCTCGCCCCATACGCCGATGTCGCCCCGCTCACGATCCTTCGAGGCGACACCCGGAGAGGCTATGCGTTCGCGGTAGACGCGCTCGCGCGCGAAGCGTCCAGACGGACGAAATACCCGCGCCGCGATGCCATGATTGTCATGCAGGGCGACTTCACGGATCAGCCTGAGCATTTGCCGGAACTCATCAAGCGTTTCGAAGGCGGCGCCGATATCGTGGTCGCTGAGCGGAACGCATCGAAGGAGCCAATGGAAGTGAAGCGGCTGCGGCAGCTCGCACCGTGGGCGATTCGCTTTTTTGTCCCCGTTTCGGGGCTGGATGATCCGTTCGGAAGTTTTCGGCTCTATCGGATCTCGCTCATTCGCGAGCTGCTCAAGACTTACGGCGACAAACCACTCCTGACGAGCGACGGATGGGCAGCGAACTTCCAGATGCTCATCGCTACCGTTCCGCTCGCCCGGCGAGTCGAAAAAATCTCGGTTGATCCGAGATACGACCTCCGCGTGCGCCCAACGAGAATCAAGCCGTTTGCGGATTCAATGGCGCTCTTCCGCTTTGGGCGTTCCGCCCGTGGCAGCAAAGTCACGTTGCCGGGCGTTCCAGCGGCCGTTGACGCTGCCGCAACCGCGCCAGCGCTCCCCAAACCGCGTGAGCGTGTGACGTCGTGATTTCCCGGTCGTTGAAGGTGATTGCGCTGGCGATTGTACTGCT